>NZ_CP024848.1:796324-1096987 GCF_003352005.1 Oceanobacillus zhaokaii | reverse complement strand
AACCACCGGATCACTAAGCCCGACTTTCGTCCCTGCTCGACTTGTAGGTCTCGCAGTCAAGCTCCCTTCTGCCTTTACACTCTACGAATGATTTCCAACCATTCTGAGGGAACCTTTGGGCGCCTCCGTTACTCTTTGGGAGGCGACCGCCCCAGTCAAACTGCCCGCCTGACACTGTCTCCGAACCGGATCACGGTCCTGGGTTAGAAGGTTCATACAACTAGGGTGGTATCCCACGGGCGCCTCCACGTAAGCTAGCGCTCACGCTTCAACGGCTCCCACCTATCCTGTACAAGCTGCACAAACATTCAATATCAGGCTACAGTAAAGCTCCACGGGGTCTTTCCGTCCTGTCGCGGGTAATGCGCATCTTCACGCATAGTATAATTTCACCGGGTCTCTCGTTGAGACAGTGCCCAAGTCGTTGCACCTTTCGTGCGGGTCGGAACTTACCCGACAAGGAATTTCGCTACCTTAGGACCGTTATAGTTACGGCCGCCGTTTACTGGGGCTTCGGTTCTATGCTTCGCACCGAAGTGCTAACATTTCCCCTTAACCTTCCAGCACCGGGCAGGTGTCAGCCCCTATACTTCGCCTTTCGGCTTCGCAGAGACCTGTGTTTTTGCTAAACAGTCGCTTGGGCCTATTCACTGCGGCTCCATGTTAATGAAGCACCCCTTCTCCCGAAGTTACGGGGTCATTTTGCCGAGTTCCTTAACGAGAGTTCTCCCGCTCACCTTAGGATTCTCTCCTCGCCTACCTGTGTCGGTTTGCGGTACGGGCACCTATGATCTAACTAGAGGCTTTTCTTGGCAGTGTGAAATCAGGAACTTCGGTACTAATTTCCCTCCCCATCACAGCTTGAAATTGTTGAACGGATTTGCCTATCCAACTTTCTCACTGCTTGGGCGCACACATCCATCGGTGCGCATTCCTTATCCTACTGCGTCCCCCCATCGCTCAAACAATCATGAGGTGGTACAGGAATATCAACCTGTTGTCCATCGCCTACGCCTTTCGGCCTCGGCTTAGGTCCCGACTAACCCTGAGAGGACGAGCCTTCCTCAGGAAACCTTAGGCATTCGGTGAAAGAGATTCTCACTCTTTTTTCGCTACTCATACCGGCATTCTCACTTCTAAGCGCTCCACCAGTCCTCACGGTCTGACTTCACAGCACTTAGAACGCTCTCCTACCATTGTTCGAAGAACAATCCGCAGCTTCGGTGATACGTTTAGCCCCGGTACATTTTCGGCGCAGAGTCACTCGACCAGTGAGCTATTACGCACTCTTTAAATGATGGCTGCTTCTGAGCCAACATCCTGGTTGTCTGGGCAACTCCACATCCTTTTCCACTTAACGTATACTTTGGGACCTTAGCTGGCGGTCTGGGCTGTTTCCCTTTCGACTATGAACCTTATCACCCATAGTCTGACTCCCAAGCTGAAGTAATTGGCATTCGGAGTTTGACTGAATTCGGTAACCCGGTGAGGGCCCCTAGTTCAATCAGTGCTCTACCTCCAATACTCAATGCTTGAGGCTAGCCCTAAAGCTATTTCGGAGAGAACCAGCTATCTCCGTGTTCGATTGGCATTTCACCCCTACCCACACCTCATCCCCGCATTTTTCAACATACGTGGGTTCGGGCCTCCAGTCAGTGTTACCTGACCTTCACCCTGGACATGGGTAGATCACACGGTTTCGGGTCTACGACCGCATACTATAAACGCCCTATTCAGACTCGCTTTCGCTGCGGCTCCGTGTCTTCCACTTAACCTTGCATACGATCGTAACTCGCCGGTCCATTCTACAAAAGGTACGCCGTCACCCATTAACGGGCTTCGACTACTTGTAGGCACACGGTTTCAGGTACTATTTCACTCCCCTTCCGGGGTGCTTTTCACCTTTCCCTCACGGTACTGGTTCACTATCGGTCACTAGGGAGTATTTAGCCTTGGGAGATGGTCCTCCCGGATTCCGACGGAATTTCTCGTGTTCCGCCGTACTCAGGATACACTCCGGAGAGAATTCCTTTTCGACTACAGGGCTGTTACCCGCTATGGCTGACCTTTCCAGATCGATTCGTCTAAAGAATTCTTTTGTAACTCCAAAGGAGTGTCCTACAACCCCAGAAAGCAAGCTTTCTGGTTTGGGCTAATTCCGTTTCGCTCGCCGCTACTCAGGAAATCGCATTTGCTTTCTCTTCCTCCGGGTACTGAGATGTTTCAGTTCCCCGGGTCTGCCTCCATTATCCTATGTATTCAGATAATGGTACTGTCCCATTACGAACAGCGGGTTTCCCCATTCGGAAATCCTCGGATCAAAGTTTACGTACAACTCCCCGAGGCATATCGGTGTTAGTCCCGTCCTTCATCGGCTCCTAGTGCCAAGGCATCCACCGTGCGCCCTTATTCACTTAACTAAGTTAGTAAATAAGCGTACTAATTTATTAGCCTTGCTTTAATTTTAAAAATTGATGTCGTTGTTACTCTTATTTAGTTTTCAAGGTACAAAGTATAAAATGAGAGATTTGCTCTCTCAAAACTGAACCAAACAACACAGTATGTCCTTACTATCTTAAAGATAGCGTTCCGAATATTCCTTAGAAAGGAGGTGATCCAGCCGCACCTTCCGATACGGCTACCTTGTTACGACTTCACCCCAATCATTGGTCCCACCTTCGGCGGCTGGCTCCATAGAGGTTACCTCACCGACTTCGGGTGTTACCGACTCTCGTGGTGTGACGGGCGGTGTGTACAAGGCCCGGGAACGTATTCACCGCGGCATGCTGATCCGCGATTACTAGCGATTCCGGCTTCATGTAGGCGAGTTGCAGCCTACAATCCGAACTGAGAATGGTTTTATGGGATTTGCTTGACCTCGCGGTTTTGCAGCCCTTTGTTCCATCCATTGTAGCACGTGTGTAGCCCAGGTCATAAGGGGCATGATGATTTGACGTCATCCCCACCTTCCTCCGGTTTGTCACCGGCAGTCACCTTAGAGTGCCCAACTAAATGCTGGCAACTAAGATCAAGGGTTGCGCTCGTTGCGGGACTTAACCCAACATCTCACGACACGAGCTGACGACAACCATGCACCACCTGTCACTTTTGTCCCCGAAGGGAAATCCCTATCTCTAGGGAGGGCAAAAGGATGTCAAGACCTGGTAAGGTTCTTCGCGTTGCTTCGAATTAAACCACATGCTCCACCGCTTGTGCGGGCCCCCGTCAATTCTTTTGAGTTTCAGCCTTGCGGCCGTACTCCCCAGGCGGAGTGCTTAATGCGTTAACTTCAGCACTAAGGGGCGGAAACCCCCTAACACCTAGCACTCATCGTTTACGGCGTGGACTACCAGGGTATCTAATCCTGTTCGCTCCCCACGCTTTCGCTCCTCAGCGTCAGTTACAGACCAGAGAGTCGCCTTCGCCACTGGTGTTCCTCCACATCTCTACGCATTTCACCGCTACACGTGGAATTCCACTCTCCTCTTCTGTACTCAAGTCCTCCAGTTTCCAATGACCGTTCGTGGTTAAGCCACGAGATTTCACATCAGACTTAAAAGACCGCCTGCGAGCGCTTTACGCCCAATAATTCCGGACAACGCTTGCCACCTACGTATTACCGCGGCTGCTGGCACGTAGTTAGCCGTGGCTTTCTGGTTAGGTACCGTCAAGGTATGATCAGTTACTATCATACTTGTTCTTCCCTAACAACAGAGTTTTACGATCCGAAAACCTTCATCACTCACGCGGCGTTGCTCCGTCAGACTTTCGTCCATTGCGGAAGATTCCCTACTGCTGCCTCCCGTAGGAGTCTGGGCCGTGTCTCAGTCCCAGTGTGGCCGATCACCCTCTCAGGTCGGCTACGCATCGTCGCCTTGGTGAGCCATTACCCCACCAACTAGCTAATGCGCCGCGGGCCCATCTGTAAGTGACAGCTTGCGCCGCCTTTCATCTTCTCGCCATGAGGTAAAAAGTGTTATCCGGTATTAGCTCACGTTTCCGCGAGTTATCCCGATCTTACAGGTAGGTTGCCCACGTGTTACTCACCCGTCCGCCGCTCATTCCACTCTTCTTCACCCCGAAGGGATCAGAAAAGCTTCCTGCGCTCGACTTGCATGTATTAGGCACGCCGCCAGCGTTCGTCCTGAGCCAAGATCAAACTCTCCAATAAAGTGTTTGAAATGAAATTGACACCAATCAATTCCATATAATGTCTTAGCTTTAAGAAGTGTTACCTTCTTGTTTTGTTGAAAAGAAAACACATTTCTTTTCGTTGACATACTGGTTGTTTTGTTCAGTTTTCAAAGAGCAAATGTTGTTATCGCTTCGTAAATCAGCGACTTTATTAATGTAACATACTTGTAATCAAATTGTCAACAAGTATTTTTTTATTTTTTGTCGTTAAGTTGTTTTGTTTCAGCGACGTTTATAAATGTATCATGGTTAAATAATTAAGTCAACGATTTTAAAGAAATAATTTACTGTGTAAACTTCTAGAAAATGCTATGAATTTTTTCTTCCTATTATAAGCCTGTGATAATTCCCAAATATATATTAATCAATAAAGCGCATAATCCAATCTAAACAAAAATATCGAGATAGGATTATGGCGCTTATATTTGGTTGAAATATTATATTGTAACTTATGCTGATAAATAATTTAGGTGATTATTTATGATTTAATTTTATATTTTCTCTGATGAACATCGATTCCTTTTGTTGGCTCTAGAACAATTTCAATTATTTCTTTTTCAGCAAGGTAAGAAATTATTGCTGCTAAATCTAAAATATAGGCCTGCGTATCTTCATTCGTTAGTTCGGCAAATGACCATTCTGATTCTTTCGTTTGCATTACCGTTAATAAATGGTTTACTGAAGTTCTTGCTCGATTGCTTATAACGTACTCCATCGCAAGTATCATCAGCTCAGCCTTCTTAGATATTTCTTCATTGCTTTCAATAAATTCTTCGTATAACTTATACACTTCTAAATCTATTTTCTTTACTTGGCTCCAGACTGTTACTTCTGGATAATATCCTTTTTCAATAACAGCTAACCTTGCTAAATGAAGGAGTGAATTCATAATTTTACTATGTGCATCTTTAAAATCCTCCATTTCAAAAAGATTCTTAGCTTCAGTATAACTCTTGATTAGTTTTCCAAATTCAATGACCTTCCTTAAATCCCTTTTTGTATTTGGAAATTCTCTAAGCTGATTCCTTAGATTACTCATATATTCATTTCGATCAAATACGATCTGTCCTTCGATTATCCATTCAACAGCTGCACGGTAACCACTAGTATCAATCCAGTTCATTAACATATCTTCTCTTACTGTATGTAATGCGGCTGTCTTCCCTTCAAATTCATAATGTTTGACTTGCCAAGCTTGATCCACATCCGTCACAATGATCAGCATAATGATATCAAAGCTATCTGTTAAAGTACTGTGTTGTGTAGTCTTTTCTATCATCGTTATTCCCTTTGTATTCTGGTTACTTGCACGTTCTTGGTAAATCGGTCTTAGGAAATTTTCCATTTCTCGATTTCCTCCATTTCTATCTTCACAGCTACGATTTAATTTCTTACATTATTCATTTCGATATACTTATACAAAATACCTTTTTATCACCTAAAAAATTTCTTTGCTACATCGATAATTAAACAATCTGTAAATTTTAAGGCGAAATATGCTATACTATTAGAAAAACTTGGCTGTCATCTGACTTTTAAGTGACAGTCTTAGTTACACTTATGTTGTGAGAAAGTTTTTATACTTTCTTATCTACCAAGAGAATAATAAGGGGGAAGAACATGGCTGTGCAGAGATTAGTCTATTCAAGTAAAATAAATAAAATACGTTCATTTGCATTAATATTAGTTTTTGCTGGAATTCTTATCATGTATGTAGGTCTCTTAACTAGGAAAATTGAATGGTTAATGGTGATATTCTTTATTTTAGGAGTATTGATGGTACTGCTAAGTTGTGTTGTTTACTTGTGGATTGGTTCGCTTTCCTTGAAGGCGGTACCTGTTGTTTGTCCAAGCTGCGATAAGCATACGAAAATGCTTGGGCGCGTTGATGCTTGTATGCATTGTAAACAACCATTAACGATGGATAAGAAATTAGAGGGCAAGGAATTCGATGAGAAATATAATACACGCCGATATGCCAAAGGCAAAGATGCAACAAAATAAACGTTTTTCTTAGAACTAGAAAGATATAAACATAAACCATCAAATTTAAAAATCCAAATGCAAAATTTTGCATTTGGATTTTTTAATGTTTTGCTGCTGCAACATGTTTACAGTCTTCACAAGTCCCATAAATTTCTAAGCGATGATGGCTGACATTAAATCCTGTCACTTGCTCTGCTAAAGACTCTACTTCTTGTAATGATGGGTATTGGAAATCAACAATTTTCCCGCATTCATTACAAATGATATGATAATGCTCTGTTGTATTACAATCAAATCTACTTGAAGCATCGCCATATGTTAATTCACGGACAAGACCTACTTCTCGTAAGACACGCAAATTATTATAGACTGTTGCTACACTCATATTGGGAAATTTACTTTCCAAAGCTTTATAAATTTCATCCGCAGTTGGATGAACCATAGAAGTTAGAAGATATTCAAGAACAGCATGACGTTGTGGCGTGATCCGAACGCCTGAGTCCTTTAATGTATCAATCGCTTGACGTAAACGTTTTTCAGACACGGTCATCCACCTCTCTTTCAATAATTATATTCAAGTCTAATAATATTATCATTTTATAATCTTTATAATTAGTGTACCTTCTATAGTAGTATTCTGTCAATATAAGTACTTTGTCAAAAGTTGCTAACTGCAATTATATATCAGCTGCCAGCGGTCTCTCTTCGCCACCTAAATTTTTGTTTACGTATCTGGCAGCTACAAACAGAAAATCTGACAGACGATTTAAATATGGACAGACAAGCGAATTCTCTAGTTCTTCCCCTAAAGAAACTGCAATTCGTTCAGCTCTCCTCACGATTGTCCTTGCCATATGCAAGGAACTTGAAGCACGATGACCCGATGGTAAAATAAAATTCTTTAATGGCTCTAATTGTGCATCCCATTCATCAATTTGGTCCTCTAATTCTTGAATATGCTCCTGTCTGAGCTTCCAAGCAACTTCCTTATCCTTAGGTGTAGCGAGTTCTGAACCTGCATGAAAAATAATCGTCTGAACCCGATGCATTTTTTCTAGAAATTCTATTTTCCCTTTCCAAGCTGCCTCATCAAGAAAACTTAATGCAAGGCCAATCATCGAGTTTGCTTCATCACAAGTACCATATGCTTCCACACGTAAGTCATTTTTCGGAACACGTTCCCCATAAATAAGCGATGTTTTTCCTTTATCACCTGAACGAGTATATATTCGCAATCTCAGTACCCCCTATTTAGGTCAATCACATTAATATATTCACCTTCACCTTTTATATACGTATTTAGATTTGCTGTAAAAATATCTAACGCTCTTGGAACGTAATTTGGCGACATTGCTGAAATATGCGGCGTTACCGTTATTTTCTCTTGTTCCCAAAAAATATGATCCGCTGATAATGGTTCTTCATTGAACACATCTAAAACAGCATGGGCGATTTCACTTTCGTTAATTGCTTGTAATAAATCCTCATCAATAACTGCATCCCCTCGTCCCATGTTTAAAAAGACGGCATGATTCGGCAGCGCTTTAAATTGTTTATACGCAAAAATTCCCTTTGTCTCATCTGTACTTGGAAGCACCGATACAACAAAGTCAACGCTTGGGAGGATACTATCTAATTCATCGATTGAATGATTTTCATCAAAATATTCTACCTTTCGGCCACTTCTTGATATTCCGATAGTATTCATTTGAAAGGCTTTCGCAAGTCGGGCAACCTCTCCACCAATTGCTCCTGTACCTGCAATCAGCATTGTTTTTCCAGTTATTTCTTGCATGCGAACAGTTTTATCCCATTTATGGTTTATTTCATTTGTACGTACAACGTTACTTTGACGGTATACTTGTAAAAGCATGGAAATAGCATATTCAGCCATTTGAATCTTATGGATGCCCCTTGCATTAGTAAACAAAATTTCTTTTTCTTTTATTAATTGAAAAGGTGAACCTTCAACACCTGCAGAAAGACTTGCAATCCATTTAAGTTTTTTTCCTGCTGTAACTAATTCTGTAGTTACATCATCCCCATATGTGACGAAAACTTCAGCATCAGGAATATATTTTTCTAATTCATTGGCATTGCTGAAAACGAAATGCTGCTCTGGAAATTGTTGTTTTAGTTTTTCTTGATGTTTATCAGATATTTTTGCAGAAAATAATATCATCGAATCCCCCCTACTACTAATACCCTAATAGTATCGGAATTCTATCTTATTGAAAACTAGAAAGATTTAGGTTTTTTCTTGAAAAGCTTCTTTAATGTTTGAAATAGTAGGATCAAATCCAATTTATACGAACAGTTCTCGATATAGAATTGATTTGCATTATTCCTAAATTGTACAGTAGATTCCTTATTCCCGAAAACTTGTGCATATCCTGTAATACCTGGTTTTACCTGTAAACGATTCAGACTGGAGTTTGTACCATCTATGATTATAGGAGTTGGCCCAACAAGACTCATCTCTCCCTTAAGAACATTCCATAACTGTGGTAGCAGATGCAGATGATAACGTTTTAGCCATATACCAGTTGAAGTGAGGATACCTGAAGTGTTGTTTGTTGATGTGAATACAGCTAGATTAGGATCTAGTGGTATTGAGCGAATAACCATCGATGGATTTGTCATCGTGCGGAAGCTATACATTATAAAAGAATTTGTTCCCTTCCCTATACATCTTTTTCTATCAAAGATTGGTGTCCCCTCTTTCTTATTTATTCGATTACTGATAAACCATAGTAAAGGAGATAATATTAAAAGTAAGCAAAAGCTAATAACAATATCTGTTACTCTCTTTATTACAAAATACATGACTTTCCGTTTTCTGCTAGATAATCTTGCTTCAACTCTAGAACCAATATGCTCTTGCATTTCCATTTGAATCACCTCGTTTTAGAGAGTAGTAATGCTAGTACTACATACTATTCTCAAGCGAAGCACTATATTACTACTAATAAAAAAACAGCCCAATTGGACTGTTCTTTTAACAATATTTATGCTAGATTCTCGCGAATGAATGTAAGGGCATCTTCAACATGTCCTTCTACTTTAACTTTGCGATATTCCTTCTGTAATCTTCCCTCTTTATCAATAATAAAAGTAGAACGCTCTACACCATAATACTCTCTGCCAAAATTCTTTTTCAGCTTCCATACATCGAAATCTTCCGCAACTTTATGATCTTCATCTGCTAATAGCAAAAATGGCAAATCATATTTTCCAATAAATTTCTGATGGCTGTTTGCTGGATCTGGACTTATCCCAATGATAACCGCATCGAGCCCAAGAAAGCTTTCATGCTGATCACGGAAATCACATGCCTCTGTCGTGCATCCAGGTGTCATATCTTTCGGATAAAAATAGAGTACAACATTTTTCCCTTTATAATCTGATAAGCTCACACTCTCACCATCTTGATTCGGTAAAGTGAAATCTTTTACTAGTTTACCAACTTCTATTGTCATTTTGATTCCCTCCATCTAGTCAATACGGTCAGTCTATCATACTTGCATCACTTATCTCTACTTCGTGAACCCATTTGAAATAAGCGCATCACAAATGCAGTTGGTAAAATATAGCCAATCAATGCTTCAATTAATGCAATGAATCTCCCGATACCTATAGGAGTTATATCACCATATCCAATGGTGAGCATGGTTACTCCGCTGAAATACATCGAATGGATGATTGAACCAATAACATTTACCTGCCTTAATTCGCCATCTTCAACTAGAATGATTCCCTGGAACGATAGAATAAAATAAAGTATGCCAAATCCGATAATTACTAGACTGTACGTAATTAATAAAACAATGAATAGCTCTCCAGAAAAACGGCTATCGCGCATTTCAAATCGTGTGGGGAAGGTTTCTCCTTTAATAAATGCATGGATACTAATATAAATAAGAATACAGACAATAACAAAGACAAACCAAGGAATAATATTCATCGCTTTTCTCCTTTAGACTCCTCTAAGTACATTATATGCAGTTACTTCGTTAAGCTTGTCTTTCTTTTTTGGGGCTTTTTGATTTGTTTTCGATATGGATGTAAACTGCGAACAAACTTAGGATGATGAGAGCTCACAGGCCAGTCGCTCCAGAAATACACTACGCTTTCCGCGGGCGGCTGGTGAGCCTCTTTGTGCTAACGCACTTCAGAGTCTCACCGAAGCCTTTCCTCCCGCAGGAGTCTCCGTGTATTTCTTCCGCTGGGATTGAGCAAGTGAAAGTAATTTTCCACCCATCTATAAAACAGAACTTAATTTTCCTCTCTTATGGCTACTGAACTTTTCACTAACTCGCTTATTCGATTAAAAACTATCAATCAGATAACATCCTTGTTTTAGAGGTTCTTTAATTAGGCTACTATTACTATCCATCGTTTTTTCTTCCTGTTTTTGTTATATTAATAGTGAGTCTCATTATTCTAGGAGGTATATGATAGATGAATTTTTCAAAATCTGAAGAACTACATAAAGAAGCACTTGAGCATATTGTTGGTGGTGTGAATTCACCATCACGTGCATATAAAGCAGTTGGCGGTGGCTCACCGGTATATATGGAGCGTGGAGATGGCGCATATTTTTATGATGTTGATGGCAATAAATATATCGATTATTTAGCAGCATATGGCCCAATTATTACTGGATTTAACCATCCACATATTGCAGAGGCAATTAAAAATGCAGCAACGAATGGTGTTTTATACGGCACACCTACTCGATTAGAAAATAAATTTGCGAAAATGTTAAAAGAAGCTATTCCATCATTAGAAAAGGTCCGCTTCAATAACTCTGGTACGGAAGCAGTTATGACAACTGTTCGCGTAGCACGTGCATACACTGGACGCACGAAGATAATTAAATTTGCTGGAAGCTATCATGGACATTTCGATGCAGTATTAGTCCAAGCTGGTTCTGGCCCTTCCACTTTGGGTACGCCGGATTCTGCTGGTGTTCCAAAATCTACTGCGGAAGATGTCATCACCGTTCCTTTCAATGATTTGGATGCATATAAAGAAGCATTGGATAAGTGGGGAGATCAAATTGCTGCAGTATTAGTTGAACCAATTGTAGGAAACTTCGGAATTGTCGAGCCGCATGAGGGCTTCCTTCAAGGGGTAAATGATTTAACACATGAAGCTGGTGCACTTGTTATTTATGATGAAGTTATTACAGCATTCCGCTTTACCTATGGAAGTGCACAACAGCTTTATGGCGTTGAGCCTGATATGACAGCGATGGGTAAAATTATTGGCGGTGGCTTACCAATCGGCGCATATGGTGGCCGTAAAGAAATTATGGAGCAAGTTGCACCACTTGGACCTGCATATCAAGCAGGGACAATGGCAGGTAATCCTGCATCCATGGCTGCAGGTATTGCTTGCCTGGAAGTACTTGCCCAAGATGGTGTCTATGAAAAATTAGATCGCCTCGGGGAAAGATTAGAAAAAGGAATTTTAGAAGAAGCAGCGAAGCATGGTATATCGATTACTGTTAATCGCCTCCGTGGTGCACTTACTGTATTCTTTGGTGAAGAAACCATCACCAATTACGAACAAGCAGAAGCTACTGATGGCGAAGCATTCGGCCGCTTCTTCAAATTAATGTTAAAACAAGGAATAAACTTAGCTCCTTCTAAATATGAAGCATGGTTCTTAACAACCGAACATACCGAAGCAGATATCGATCAAACGATAGATGCAGTCGGACATGCCTTTGAAGAAATGGCAGCAAAATAATCTAGTTTTAAAAAGGGTCCTTCACGAAATCTGAACGACCCTTTTTTTCCATATGCTTAATTATTATTTCCACTATCCAAATTCTGAACTTGATATAAATCATAGTAGCTGCCCTGTTTCTGCATTAATTCTTCATGTGAACCCAGCTCCGATATTTCCCCATTCTCAATAACAACAATCCGGTCTGCATGGGTAATTGTTGCTAATCGGTGGGCAACAATAAAGGTAGTACGGTCGGATGCTAGCTTTTCTAATGTTTGTTGAATACTATGTTCACTTTCTAAATCAAGTGCAGAGGTTGCCTCATCGAAAATCATGACTGGCGGATTTTTCAAAAATACACGTGCAATTGCAATTCGCTGCTTCTGTCCTCCTGAAAGCTTCACACCACGTTCGCCAACTAGAGTATCGTATCCAAAGGCAAGTTTTTCAATAAATTGATGTGCATTTGCAGCTTTTGCTGCTGCAATAACTTCCTCATCTGTTGCTTCTGGATTTCCCATCCTGATATTAACTGCTATCGACTCACTGAATAAAATGTTATCCTGCAGAACCATGCCGATATTACCTCGCAATGATCGAGCTTTAACATCACGAATATCTACCCCATCGATTTTAATCGAACCACTCGTCACATCATAGAATCTTGGAATTAGGCTGATCAATGTTGATTTTCCACCGCCACTCATTCCAACAAAAGCAATCGTCTCGCCTTTTTTCACATCGAGTGAAACATTTTTCAAAATCAGTTCTTCATCCTCCGTATATCTGAAAGATACATTATCAATCTTCACGGCACCTTCAACACGGCCAAGCTCTTTTGCATTTTCCTTATCGACTACATCATATTTTTCGTTCATAAATTCCATGACACGATCAATAGAGGCAATTGATTGTACAAGGGTAGTTGAAGAGTTAATCAATCTTCTAAGTGGACTGTAAACTCTCTCCAAATAACCGACAAAAGCAACCATTGTACCAATACTTACATTTAAATTAATTACTTGATATGCAGCGAAGGCAATTACTAAGAGTGGTGCGAGATCAGTAATCGTATTAGTCACTGCAAACGTCCTGGCATTCCAATCCGTATGCTGTACCGATTTCTGTAAAAATTTATCATTTCTATTTTTGAATTGACCCTGCTCATATTCTTCCAATGCAAAACTTCTAGTAACTGGGATCCCCTGTACTCGTTCATGTAAATGCCCCTGTACCTCCGCTAATGCTTGTGATCTTTCCTTTGTCAGGCGACGTAATCTACTAAAAAAGTACTTAATAGAAAATCCAAACAGTGGGAATAAAATAATTGAAACAACTGTCAAGCCAATATCCATTGTCAACATAATGCCAATCGCTATTAGGATTGTCACTAAATCAAGCCATATATTCATTAATCCAGTAATTACGAAATTCTTTGTTTGTTCGACATCATTTATTACCCGGGAAATTATTTCCCCGGTTTTTGTCGAAGAATAGAATTTTAGGCTTAGTTTTTGAATATGATCGAACAATCTATCTCTAATATCATAGAGGATTTTGTTTCCCACCCACTGTGCTAAATACTGACGTATGTATTCAATCGGTGGACGAATAACTAGGAAGACGAGAAATGAAATTCCCATTATCCAAAACAATTGACTCACTTTTTCTGAGTCTGTCATCATATCTGCGTTAATAATATTATCGATGACATATTTTAAAATTAAGGGCATCAATAGTGGTATCCCAAACTTGATGATTCCCACTAAAATCGTCCAGAAAATTCTCCATTTATACGGTTTTACAAACTTCATATATTGCTTTACACTACTCAAATATAACCTTCCTCTTTTTTCATTGTTAGTTAGAATTACTGATAATTAATAAGAATGCACGAAATAATTTGCCCCTAATATCACTATCAGGCGCCCCATTCTTTCGCTCAAATGAGGCTAAGCGCTCAATCGAATCACTTAGAAAATCCTTGTTAATCAATGATAACAAGGATTTAGCCTATGTTTGCTTTATCGATAAGTCAGAAAGCGTTCGTACCAGCTATCGACAAAATCAGGTGCAAATGGTCCTTTTCTTTGTCGGACAACTTTAATTAATTGTTCCATATTATTATGCAAAATTCGGTCCAATACTAAGGGGTAGTTCATTTTTCTTTTATGTTCGTCGTATTCGTCTTCGTCTAAAATTTTAAATGTCATATCCGGGTAAACTTTAAGATCTAAATCATAATCGATATATTTTAGTGCTTCTTCATCATACACAAAGGGAGAACTAATATTACAGTAATAATGTATGCCGTCCTCACGAATCATCGCGATGATATTAAACCAATACTTAGAATGGAAATAGCAAATGGCTGGTTCCCTCGTTATCCAAGTCCGCCCATCACTCTCGATTACTGGTGTCTTATCATTGGCGCCAATAACAACCGTTTCTGTTCCTTTCAATACTATTGTATTTTCCCATATCCGATGAAGTTGCCCATTATGCTTATAGCTCTGAATTTGCATATTCAATCCCGCTTTTGGAGCAACCATCCAATCTTCCTTTCTATAAAATTAATCCCAATACTAATCTTGCATTTATTATATAGGCAATGATTGGAAATATAAAGGGAAACTACCTCTTATTGCTAATATCTTCCTAATAAGAAAAGAGCTTCCCTAAATTATTAGGGAAGCTCTTTTCTTATTAGGTATTTATTTTTTATTTGCTTGAGATTGCTGGTTTTGTCTTCTTACTTCCTGAGCGTCTGTCTCAGAAGCAAACTCAGTACCAAATTGTCCTTGTCCTTGGGCTGATTGTTGATTTTGTCTTCTTACTTCCTGAGCATCAGTTTCAGAAGCAAACTCAGTACCAAACTGTCCTTGTCCTTGGGCTGCTTGTTGGTTTTGTTGTCTTACTTGTTGAGCGTTTGTACCTGCAGCTGTTTTATTAGCTTTTTTAGCCATCAATATCACCTCCGCAATAATAATTTGTCCAGTAATTCATTTGTTATCCATTTAATTTGTAAAAAGATTAAATAGATAACTAACAAAAAAACAAGGTCTCAAAAATCTCGAGAACCCTGTTAAATTTATTTATGACAAATATTGCATCATTTTCTGATGGGAAACCGGAAAAGGATATTTACTAATTTGATTAAGACTAACAAATCGTAATCTAGGATCATCTGCAGCAATATTTTTTGTCTCCGCCTTATATATTTCCAGTTGCCAAATAATATGGGAAAATACATGCTTCAGATTTCCTTTATGCTCCTTTACTTTTACTGTTAAACCATACTCACTGAATATCCAGTTTTCTAAATTCTTCCTGCCAACTTCTTCAATTGGCACCATCGGAAATTGCCAGAGATTAGCTAATAATCCCTTATCCTGACGTTGCTCAATAACATATTCATTATTTTCATTTTTAATTAATAGTGCAATATAAGGAATTTTCTTTTGCTTTTTCGCCTTTGTTTTAATTGGTAATTCCTCCTGTACCCCATCAGCATATGCTTTGCAATGCTCCTGTATTGGGCAGAACATACAAGCTGGCGACTTCGGGGTACATATGGATGAACCGAGATCCATGATCGCCTGATTAAATGAAGCGGGATCTTCCTCAGAAATAATTTCGCGAACTTTCGCTTCAATTAAATTTCTAGTTTTTACTTTGGCAATATCTTCTTCAATTCTTAGAATGCGTGAGATTACACGCATAACATTTCCATCTACTGCAGGCTCTGGCTGATTATATGCAATGGAAAGAATGGCTCCTCTCGTATATGGGCCAATCCCTTTCAATGAACCTAATTCAACTGGATTATCAGGTACTACCCCATCATAAGAAGCGACAACTTCTCTTACAGCTGTTTGTAAATTTTTAGCGCGGGAATAGTATCCTAGCCCTTCCCATGCTTTAAGTACATCTTGTTCATCTGCTGCTGCTAGTTCATAAACGGTTGGGAATTTTTCAATAAACCGATAAAAGTAAGGAATAACAGTGTCGACCTTTGTTTGTTGCAGCATAATCTCTGACACCCATACTTTATATGGGTCTTGATCTCTCCTCCAAGGGAGGTCTCGTTTATGTTGATAATACCAAGAAAGTAAATCTTGCTGGAATTGTTGTTTGTTAAATTCTTTTAGTACTTCTTCATTCATAATTGCACTTCCTTTATGATACAATAAGATAAAACTTTATTCGGATGTTAAGATGCTCTATAATATTCTTTAATGAATTTGCAGATAATAAGAACAGTGCTAGAAAACCTGGTTGGCACCAGTCAGCACTTAGTAAGAAATACTTTCTTAGCTACCATGGTACACTATTTTTGATAATTATTTTGTCTTTCTCCTTTTATTGGAAAGGACATTATCAAGGAGGATCCTGTGAATGGATACCGGAACACATATTGTAATGGGTATTGCGCTAGGTGGACTTGCTACGGTAGATCCTGTCGTACAAAGTGATCCAACACTGTTTCATGCTGTATTGGTGGGAACAATCATTGGCTCGCATGCCCCAGATTTCGATACGATTTTCAAATTAAAAAACAATGCTACCTATATAAGGCATCATCGTGGATTATCTCATTCCATTCCTGCAATTATTTTGTGGGGGTTATTGATCTCTGGAATTATTCACTTTTTTGTGCCTGAAACAAGCTTCCTGCATTTATGGCTTTGGACTGCTTTAGCAGTTGTTATTCATGTGTTTGTAGATTTATTTAATGCTTATGGAACACAGGCTTTTCGTCCTTTTTCAAATAAGTGGATTGCCTATGGCTTTATAAATACATTTGACCCGTATATTTTCTTACTGAATGTTGTTGGAGTCCTTGCTTGGGCATTAGGTGCGCATCCTGGTTATACTTGGATGACGATTTATACTGTCATTGTACTATATTACATCAAGCGTTATATGGATAAAAGAGAAATCGTTAAGAAAATCAATGAATACTATCCAGATACAATTCAAATCGCAACATCACCTACACTTAAACAAAATTACTGGCGTGTTGCAATTACAACAGAAGATCGATTTTACGTTGGTACTGCGATTAATGGACATATCGAGATTGTTGATGAATACACTAAGGTTCCATTACCTGACCTACCAATTATGGATGTCGCAAAGGAAGATAATAATGTCGCCTCATTTCTAAATTTCTCTCCCGTATATCGTTGGGAAATCAATGAATATGATCATTTTACAGAAGTCCGTTTCATCGATTTACGATATCGTTCAAAGGAATACTATCCATTTGTTGCAGTCGTGAAAATTGATGAAAAAATGAATATTATGAGTTCCTATACTGGCTGGATCTTCTCCGAGCATAAATTGCAACGTAAATTATTCGTTGAGGATTATTCTTTATAAAATAAACCGGCAAAGCCTACATAATAGGCTGCCGGTTTTTTTATAGAATTTCTTATTTAAATTCCTCTGACAAGAGACAACGCCGAAACACCTCATGTCTTGTGAAGCGAATTCGGTAAAACGGGCACTTCTGCTCTTGTTCTTAACTAATCTTCTTTCCCAGTAATGATATTGGCAATGCTTCCACATTATCAAATACGTCACCAAGTAAATTAATACGTTGTCCCCAAGCGAATACACCATTTATGTAATTGATTTTGAATGTATAGCCTGCTTCCATTTTCAATTCGTATACTTCCTCTGCTTTGAACTCTTCGGGATTCATTGTATATGCCATTGCAACTTGCATTTTCCGTTCATTAATTTGAACCTCTGAAACATTTCCCAGCTGTTCAGCCTTCTGCGCTTTCTCCTTTAATACCCCAATCTCCCGATATAACTGCTCGACAGAATAATCACTGTACCGATAATTCATCTAACTCTCCCCCTTATTTGCCTTTCTATCTTATCAATTATTAATTGACTCATCCATAATTTCATCTAGAAAACGATTAATCAATTCGATCGAGAAGCCCTTGCGATATAATCCTTCCTTTACTTTGTTGCGAAGCTCAAACCCATCAAATTTCCTTTGATGCTTCTTTACTAGTTTTTCGCCTTGGAAGATAATGGCATTCCATTCCTCACCTTCATCCTTCTCCTCATGAATTTCTGCCAATGCATCATTTATAACGTCCTGCGTAAAACCTTTTTGTATTAATGTCACTTGCAGCTGTTGGATTTGCTTCTTAAAGGATTCCTTTTTCTTTAGATTCAGCTTCTTCTCTGCCCATTTTGAAACCTTTTCAAATTGAACCTCGTAAGGATATGCTTGTACGGCCTCACTTGCAATACTTGCTGAAACTCCCTTTTCAATGAGTTCCTTCTTGATAAGCATTGGTCCTTTTGATGTAGTATTTATACGTGTACGAACAAACATCTCTGCAAAGAGCTTGTCGTCAATTAGTTTATCTTTAAGCAATTTATTAATAATTTCTTTTATATGCTCGGCTTCAACTTCTTTTTTAACTAAATAATCATAAATTTCCTTTTTTGTTCGCATTCGGAAGCTTAGAAAATGAATTGCTTGGGTATATGATTTATGTAAAGTATCTTTCTTAATTAGTAAAGTAATCATCTCATCATCAATCTCGAGATTTTTTCTCAAATGAAATTCAATTAATACTGCTTCGTCTACGCTGAAGCCATACTTTTCACCTTTACCGTCATCCAAATAAATATTATAGCGATCCTTACTTTTCTTTTGCGTCGTGATTCGAGTGATTTTGTGCAATTGCTCCACCCCTTTCTAATAATATAACAGAAAAAAAGCACAAACGCCTATTTCTCGACATACACACTGAGCTTCAAATTAATCTAATAACTATCTTAGTCAACCGAGAAAGTAACTTAAATTTTTATTCTAACATTTGATCACATTGGGTAAACCTCTAACATACAATATTTTGTCTGAATAAAAAGATGAATTTAATGCAAATCGTATGTAAAAAAATTTCAATAAAAATTAACAAAAAAATGATTCCCTTTTTGGAATAAAGATTGTAGAATAATATTATCAAAATACGAAAGAGATGAAATGAATCGTATCAGACAACACGTAGAATTAAATAGGGAAGGCAAATGGTGCGCCACCAGTTTATACTGGTTCTAGTGGGTTCGATTCCCACCCCGAATTTTTGTTGAAATCTAAAATAAAAATTCGTGGGTGGGTCACTTACTAAATTCCTGATAGGAGATTTAGAATACCCGCCTGGAAATAAGGAGGGTATTTTTTATGCTAAAAATGCGTGACTTACATGAGGTGCCGGTTCTATTTGAATTAATGACGCATCCAGATGTATTTCCCTATGTTAGACATAAAGCAGAAACAACTGATGAATTTTATTTCCTTACAAGAAAGACGATCGAAGCTGAAGCAAATGGCGAATTGATCTCACGTACGATTTTAGATGAGTACTTGCAGCCAATTGGAACGATAAATTTATTTGATATCGAGAATAAGCACGGATTTTTAGCTACCTGGATTGGTCAGCCTTATTTCGGTAAAGGATATAACCGACCTGCAAAGGATCAATTTTTCAACGAATTATTCTTCTTGCATGATATTGAAGGTATTTTCATGAAAGTACGAAAGACAAACACTCGCTCACTTAAAGCTGTATTAAAGCTGCCATATGTTTCACTTGGAAATGAGTTCTACCCTGAGGTTTATCAAGAAATTAATACGAATGGCGATATATATGATCTTTTCGTTATTACAAAGGAACAATATACCAGCTACCAACAGTTTACAAAAGATCAGGTTGTCACAACAGATGAAGAAGTATCATAATAAAACCTCCCTAGTGGAGGTTTTTTTCATTAATAACAACGTAAGTATAACTAAGACATTCGCCAAGTTTTAAATCTTAAGTATAAAAATGGTAAAAAAGGAAATTCTAATTTTAAAATGAGAGGAATGATCTGATGAGCAAGTTTAAAGAAAACCAACGATTAAAATACTTAAAGAAAACTCAAGAAGTCAATTACCAAAAGGAATTTAAACGTGCAGATCGTATCTATGAGCAATTATCACAAAGAGGGAATCATAGTTAATTAGCAGCTAAACCTAGACCAAAATGAAAGGTGAAACTCTTTAAACGGAGTTTCACTTTTTTTATTTCCAAATAATTCTTCAAGAGTCTTAACACTCATATAATTACTATCTAATAAGAAAAACCAATCAAAATTTTTTTCTAATTTCCTATTGCTATTTATTTCCGCTTGTTATATTATAACTATAACAGATAGAATAAGTATATAAGGTGGTGTAAAAAATGTTCATTAATATTAACCTTGAGTCCGCTGAGCCTATCTACATCCAATTACAACATCAGATTATTGAAGGAATTGCGAAAGGTAAACTTAAACCTGGGGATCCGCTACCATCCGTCAGATCATTGGCTTCTGATATTGGGATTAATCTTCATACAGTGAATAAGGTATACCAGTTGCTAAAACAGGATGGATATATTCTAATTCATAGACAAAAAGGGGTTGTAATCAATCCAGAAGGTCCACCAAAAGCAGATGAGGAATACAAGCAAAATTTAAAAGCAAGTATTCACCCCCTAATTGCAGCTTCAATTTGTCGTGGCATCGAGGAAGAAGCGTTTTTACAGATGTGTAAAGAATTATTTAACGAATTTAAAGAGGAAGGTGAGAATAAATGAACACGATGACATTACTATTATTAGTTGCCGTTTTTATTCCAGTTTTTTTGATGATGATGCTCACACCTTATTTAACTAGAAAAACCGAGAGCTTTGGTGTGACTATTCCTGAGGAAATATACAGCAGTAAGCAACTAAAAGCTATGAGGAGAAGCTATCTTATTTCAACAGGTATGCTTAGCTTCATTATATTGTTGATGTTCAGCTTCTTAGGTCTAACGGTAGTAAATGACGAACAATCATTAAGTATTCTGCTAACCGTTGGCATCGCACTTTATATTATTGTTAGCTTTATTATTTATTTAACATTCCATCGCCGCATGAAAGTCCTAAAGAAAAACTCGAATTGGGCAATCAATAAATCACAGCAAGTATTCATCAATACAGGCTTTCGAAATCAAAGGCTAACCCACTCCAACTATTGGTTCCTTATTTCTTTTGTCATTAGCATCGTAGTGATTATCATTACGTTTCAGCGATATGACCTGATACCAGAACAAATACCAATGCAGTATAACTTTGCCGGTGAAGTTACCAATTGGGTGGATAAATCGTATCGCTCCGTTCTTTCCATGCCTATCATGCAGTTGTATTTAATGCTCCTATTCTTATTCATCAATACAATGATTGCAAAATCAAAGCAGCAAATCAATGCAGAAAAACCGGAAGAATCGATGCGCCAAAACATCATTTTCAGACGGAGATGGTCTCTGTATATCATTGTCACCGGGTCATTATTAACAGTCATGTTCTCTTTTATTCAGTTATCGTTCATCTATCCAATCAATCAACAAGTAATAACAATCGTCCCGCTTCTATTTAGCTTTATCATGATTATCTGGGCAATCGTTCTCTCTATTACTACAGGTCAAGGTGGGAGTCGTGTAAAAAGCCAAATGGGAAAGAATGGCAATGTGATCGATCGTGATGACGACAAATACTGGAAGCTTGGTCAGTTTTATTACAATAAAAATGATCCTGCTTTTATGTTAGAAAAACGGTTCGGTGTTGGCTGGACAATAAATCACGCAAGACCGTTAGCATGGATTATTATTCTCGTCATTATCGGTTTAGCAATTGGAATTCCATTGTTATTAGTAGGTTAACAGTATTATTCCGGGGGAGGAAATTGCGATGCAGGAAATTATCGATTCGATAAATTGGGCAATTGTTACGCCGTTATTAATTATTCAGGGGGTATTAGTCATTGTTGCACTCCTTGACTTAGCAAAAGCTGAATCAACAAACGGGCCTAAATGGATGTGGGTATTAATTATTGTTCTAGCAAACACAGTTGGTCCTATCATTTATTTTATCATTGGAAGGAGTCGCGACTAAATGTCATTACTAACTGTTACTAAGCTTTCAAAGAATTATGATGCGAAAAATGTAGTGGATGATGTAAGTTTTGATTTTGAAAGCGGAAAATGTATTGCACTAATTGGACCAAATGGAGCTGGAAAGACGACGATATTGCGCATGCTGGCAGGTCTTCTAAAACCTTCTGCTGGTACAATACGTTTTTCCGGTATGAAGGAAAATGATGATATTCGAAAATATATTGGTTACCTGCCGCAATATCCAGTCTTCTATAATTGGATGACTGGATTGGAATTCATGATTTATAGTGGCCGACTTAGCTATTTATCAGAAGCTGAAGCAAAAAGACGTGCAGCAGTCTTACTGGATAAAGTTGGTATAATTGATGCAAAAAATCGCAGAATCGGAAAATATTCTGGTGGTATGAAGCAACGTTTAGGAATAGCACAAGCAATCATTCATAAACCAAAACTGTTAATGTTAGATGAACCAGTCTCATCCCTTGATCCAATTGGTCGTCGTGAAGTCTTAACATTGATGAACGAATTAAAACAAGAAATGACCATTCTATTTTCTACACATATTTTAAGTGATGCTGATGAAGTAAGTGACGATTTATTATTATTAAACAAAGGTGAAATTGTTGAACAAGGATCAATAATGGAATTAAGAAAGAAGTATCAAACATCGGTCATCATGCTCGAATTTCAAGAGGATGCTGCTATCTATCAGGGCAAAGTTAATGCCTTAACTAGTGTTAGCAATAGTTTTATCGAACGTGATGTATTACATGTTTCCGTCTCAGATATTACTAAGGCAAGGCAAGAAATTCTAGCACAAGCAACAAAGGAAAACTGGCCATTAACAAGCTTTACACTAAACCGTGCTTCCCTTGAAGACATGTTCATGAAAGTGGTGACTAGCTAATGCAATGGATGACCCTTTTTAGAAAAGAAATGACTGAAAATTGGCGAAACAAGAAATGGATCTGGGTGCCATTAGTCTTTATCCTCCTTGCAAATATGGATCCGGTTTCCAATTATTATTTACCGCAAATCATCGAATCTGTTGGTGGATTACCTGAGGGAACCGTCATCGAACTTCCAGACTTTACACCAGCAGAAGTAGTAATGATGAGTTTAGGACAATTAAGTAGTTTAGGTGTTTTAGTGATTACACTTATATCAATGGCTACAATAGCTGGCGAACGTAAGAGCGGCGTATCGGAACTCATTTTAGTGAAGCCTGTCGCTTATCGTAATTATATCACTGCAAAATGGGCTGCATTACTCATTCTCGTTTGGGTATCACTCCTATTAGGGATGCTTGCTAGCTGGTACTATATTAATATCCTGTACGGAGAGCTTCCAATTCAAAGCATATTATTGGCCGTACTTTTTTATGGACTCTGGCTCACTTTAGTCGTCTCCGTGTCTATTTTCTATAACACATTGTTTAAGACACCCGGTATCGTCGCCTTTCTATCGATTGCAACGATTATCTTACTGAGTGTTGTGACCCAAATATTCAGCCATATACTTGAATGGAGCCCGAATAATCTAACGACGTATATAATGGAGATGCTGCAAACCGGGAGCATTCCATCAGACCTTATTTGGACAGCGATTGTAACCATCATCATTTCAATTGGCCTATTAATCGCCGCAATCATAGCTTTTGGAACAAAGGAGCTAGCAGACTAATGAAAAAGGACTGGATCCTTTAACTAGAATCCAGTCCTTCATCATTACTTCGTTTTAATAGTTGTTATTCTTCTTAACAGCAGGAAGGAAAGGCAATATATCACTACTCCCACTCCAAGCATTTGGTAGAAGAATATTAAATCAATCGTTGAATATACATCGGTTATAAAATCAACAATCCAACCTTGCGCAAGCCCCAGAAGTAAGACGACAACTAGAACACCAACGACAATTCCTCCACCTAGTAAACCATGTTTATAAAATAGCAGACTAAGGACGGAGAAGAGTGAAAATAGGAAAAATAGGAAAGCTGTATCAATAACGACACGATTCAACCATGTATCCCCTAATAATTGTGCAAGATGACCAAAATTAATCGTGTAAATCCCTGTCACATCTACTAGCTTAACGATTAGAGATTGTATTGTATTTGCCAGTATTGCTTTGGCAAGCGCTAATCCTAAGAAAAACAAGCCAAAACTAATAAAAATATTCTTTCGAGTCGCTCCCAGTTTCAGCACAAATGGGATACTCTCTTTTACCATCAAGAATCCTGCAATACAAGCATAAATATAAATGGCAAACTGGAAGCTAAAATAAAATTCAGTATTTCCGCTTGCAAGTAAAAAATAGGCAATAGTTACTGTGGCAACTAAACTAGCTAGCAAAATTGTCCAAAAGATTGTCAGAGAGTAACGGATATCTGTAATAAAAAAGTATAATAATCCTTTTACTTGTCTAGCCATTATTTATGCCCCCTTTCTTTCCGTTAAATAAATCATTAATTCCTGAATTGGTACACCTTCTACAGTTAATCCATACATTTTTGCTTCTTCAACAGTGCCATAAACATAAGCTGTCATCATGCCAGCAAGCTGTTTTTTCTCAATTACCTCTTTATCTGAAACGAATGCCTCGACTTCCTCGATCGTTCCGGAAACTGCAATGGTATTGTTGCGAAGGATTTCTGATTCTTCCTGTAAAACTAATGAGCCTTCACGCAGAATCAAAACCTCTTCGAATAATAAGCTCACTTCATCAATTAAATGCGTTGAGAAGATAATCATGCGCGGTTGTTCCTGGTATTCTTCCAGCATGATTTCATAGAATTTCTTTCTTGATGGTGCATCGAGACCAATATATGGTTCATCAAAAATTGTAATTGGTGCCTTACTAGCTAAACCGACCGTTATCCCCAGTGCCGATTCCATCCCTTTCGAAAGCATCTTAACCTTTGAATTTGGATTAAGGTTAAATTCTTTAATTAAGTTCTCTGCTAGCTCTTGATCCCAATTCGGATAAAAGAAGGGATAGATCTTGAGTACATTTTTTACTTTTAAATCCTTACTGAAATTCTGCCCTTCTTTAATTAAACAAATCAATTCCGTTAATCGCTGATTATCAAATGGATTCTCCCCATCAATTAAGATCTCTCCACTGCTTTCTGTGTTATGTCCGGATAATATATCCATAAAAGTCGTTTTCCCTGCACCATTCCTGCCAAGCAATCCATAAATTTTAGGTCCATCAAGTGTGAATGAAATATTATTTAATGCAAGCTTATTGCCGTATTTCTTGGTCAGACCTTTAACTTCAATTTTCATAAAAATCATCCCCTCTTTTTACCATGTCCATGAGTTCCTCTTCACTAATTTGTAACTTATTGGCCTCATTTTTTAATGGCAGCATAAAATTTTCATAAAACGTTTTCTTTCGGCTTTCCACTAATAGTTGCTTTGCATCTTCTGTTACGAACATTCCAACACCTCTTCTTTTAAAAAGAATATCCTCTGCGACAAGTTCATTAATTCCTTTTGCTGCAGTTGCTGGGTTTATCTTGTAGTATGCAGCGAATTCATTTGTCGATGGTACGCGTTCCCCTGCTTTAATCGCTCCATTAATAATGGAATCTTCGAGCTGCTCTTTAATCTGCAGGAATATTGGTTTGCTTTCATCTAATGAATTTTTCATTTTAGTTCATTCCTTATTTGGTTAATTACTTATGTAACTAACTATATAACCGGATGTTGAAATTGTCAATCTTTTTTATAAAAAATCATTAGAATAATGCTTAAAATGTTTAAAAAGAGGTCAAATGGGAAAATAACCACTATAACAACTTAGGAGGTTTTTTCAATGGCTAAACAAATTATTGGAAGCTATAGCACAGAAACGGGAGCTATTGCAGCAGTAAATAATTTCAAAGAGAACGGGATGCTGGCAGAAGACCTTACAATTCTTACAAATCACAGTGCAGATATCGACAGAATTGAAAACAATACAGATGTAGATGTAAAAGTAGGAGGAAATACTGCAGAAGATGAATCTTTCTGGGACAGCATTAAGAGATTCTTTACAGATGAAAATGAGACTTCGGATGCAAATCCATATGATCAACTAACAAATCTTGGCGTATCATCCTCTGATGCAGCGGCATATCAGGACGATTTAATCTCCGGGAATATTATAGTAATTGCTGATAATGATACAAGGACAGGCTTTATCCCGGATACACCCGATAGTGGGCTATCTGCTTCTGGATTCAATGTAACACCTGAAGATGATTTGGTCGGAAATAATGATCTATATTCAGAAACTGAAAAAGTGAAACGTCGTGAAGAGGAACTTCAAATCAATAAAAACAAGGTTCAAAGTGGTGAGGTTCATGTTGACAAGACGGTAACTGAGGAACTGCAAAATGTTGAAGTCCCTGTTGAAAAAGACGAGGTCCATGTTGAGCGCAGACCTGTTACAGATTATGAAGAATCAGCTAGACCAATTGAAGATGACGAATCTATCCGTGTTCCAATCGTTGAAGAAGAAATTGAAGTGAAGAAAAAGCCTGTTGTTAAAGAAGAAATAGTGATTGATAAAGAAAAAAATCTTGATACAGCGCATGTCGCGGATACTGTAAAGAAAGAGCATGTTGATGTAACTGATGAATACGGAATGGATATTGAAGATAAAATTGATACGGACGAAAAATATCGGACGGGCACAGATAAGTTCAGAAGATAAAGTAAAGCTTTATTTACGTGTTAGTTGAAATTTAGATTCTTACAAGCAGTTTGACCCCCCACTCTAAAACTTAGGCTGGGGGCTTACTGCCTGTTACAGATGGGATAAATATTATTGACTTGTTAATCTAGCCTCGAGATCATGTTTTAAGGCTTTTTTAATGTTCGAGATTCGACTAGGCTAGATGAAGAAACTAGATGAAACCAAACTTTTAACAATAATTGTATTCACAAAAAATAAGGTTCGGCACACAATGTGTACGAACCTTATTTCTCTTCTGTTTTCTTAGGTTCGTTTTTCAGAAGAAGACCAGCCTTTTTGATTGACTCCCTTAATAAGAACTCCAAGTATTATATCTAGCATCACATTGCAAATATTGAAGGATGATTAACTCGCTATGTTTTCAGTAGGACTTTTTTCAGGAATAATCATATAATCTTCTCCATTTGTAAGAATTCGTAAGTTGCCAAATACTCCAGTTGAGTAAATCTGCGCATCAATTCTGTCTAGATTGTCAATTACCCTTTCAACCGGATGTCCATAGTCATTACCGATTCGATATGTAAGTATGGCAATCTGTGGATTTACTTCGTGTAGAAATTGATAAGAAGTACTCGTATCTGATCCATGATGTGCAATTTTAACTATTTCTGCTTCCAGGTTATGTTTTTCTAATAGTGTCTTCTCTTGCTCCATTTCTACATCACCCATTAGTAAAAAGTCTACTTCCTTATAACTGACCTTCAACACAAGTGAGGATTGATTATTCGTTTTATTTTTACTATTAGCATTTAAAACTTTTATCTTTACATCTGGATCCAACAGGATTGGTTCATTTATCTTTGCCACTTTTATTGGGATCCCTTGTTTTCGGATTTCCAATGCGTAACTTGCATAGGTATTGGTGAAATGAAGTTTTCCAGAATCAATTACTTGTTTAACAGCCACTTCCTTCATTACCTTTTTCAGTCCACCGATATGATCGACATCTGGATGAGTGGCGATAAGCAGATCAATTTGCTTAATACCTAGTTTATTTAAGTAGTCCACCACCCTTTTCCCTGCTTTAGGCGGTCCACCATCGATAAGTATCGTCTTCTCAGTAGGAGTTTGAATTAGAATACTGTCACCTTGGCCAACATCGATAAAGTGAACTTCCAGCTCTGATTTGGAGTCACTTTTTACCTTAAGCAATGGCTGAGTACATATGAAAAAAATCATAAACAGAAGAATAAATGTAGTTATATTTTTCATCGGAGTCATCCTTTTGTTAAAATGACGTTCGATATTAGTTTTTCACAGGGAGATTCAATTTATCCTCAATCATATAAAGTTAACTAGCAGGATAAGACCTTAGCTAATCGTATAAGACCAACCTGTGATGCGAACTAGGAGAATGATTTTTACTAATCGAGGAATGATGCTAATATAAACTAGTACAACAATTAATAAACAGAGGTGTATCAATGAAGCTAGATGAGTTTACAATCGGACAGGTATTCGAAACGAAATCATTCAAATTAACAAAAGAAGATATCATGAAGTTTGCGGGAGAATTCGATCCTCAATATATGCATTTAGATGAGGAAAAAGCAAATCAAGGAAGGTTTAATGGGATTATTGCTTCTGGTATACATACGCTAGCAATTTCATTTAAGCTTTGGATTGAACAAGGTGTCTATGGTCCTGATGTCATTGCTGGGACACGGATGAATAATATAAAATTTATAAAGCCAGTGTATCCTGGTAATGAATTACATACCATTGTTAAGGTTATTGATAAAAAAGCAGCAAAAAATGAAACAGGTATCCTTACTGTATCGTTGTCTACTTTCAATGATAACGAAGAAAAGGTTTTTGAAGGTGACTTGTCCGTGTTAATAAAACGTTAAAGGGGCTATTGAAAGCAGAATAAAATGTTCGAATTGTGTGCATTCAAAGGAAAAACCTCGCTGAATAACATTCAGCGAGGTTTTCTCATTTAACTACTGTACCATCTTCACGACAATTTCATTATCCACTACATCAACATTTACTTTTTCAACTGTGTCATGTTCCAGGATTAAATCGGTTAATTGGTCCTCAATCTTATCCTGAATTACCCGACGTAATGGTCTTGCACCGAAGCGTTCATCATAACCGCTCTTCACTAATACTCGTTTTGCTTCATCTGTAATCGTAATGGTTGTTTCGTTTTCTTCAAGTCTGTCTTGTAATTCAACAAGCATAAGGTCAACGATTTTCAATAAGTTTTCTTCAGATAACTGATTGAAGTTAACGATTGTATCAAAACGATTCAGGAATTCAGGCTTAAAGTATGCACTTAATTTCTCTAATGTTGATACAGATTCGTGTTTTCCTGTATTAAATCCAACATTAATCTGTTTGTCACCTGTACCTGCATTACTTGTCATGATAATAACGGTATCCTTAAAGCTTACTTTGCGTCCTTGAGAATCAGTTAAATGACCATCCTCCATAATTTGCAAGAAGGTATTTAACACGTCTGGGTGCGCTTTTTCAACCTCATCCAATAGTAAAATCGAATATGGATTACGTCGCACACGTTCCGTTAATTGTCCTGCTTCCTCATGGCCTACATAGCCTGGAGGTGAACCGATAATCTTAGACACTGAATGTTTCTCCATGTATTCACTCATATCAAGACGAATGATTGAATCACGAGAGCCGAATAATTCATCAGCAAGTACTTTCGATAATTCCGTTTTACCGACACCTGTTGGACCTACAAATAAGAAGGTACCAATTGGACGATTCTTAGATTTCAATCCTGCACGACTACGGCGAACTGCTTTTGCTACTTTATTTACAGCCTCATCCTGGCCGATAACTTTATCACTTAATGCTTGCGCAAGGTTTTTCATTTTTTCTTGTTCGTCTGTTTGCATTTTTGTTACTGGGATACCTGTTTTTTCTTCTACAATCAATTGAATGTCACTAACATCCACATCAATAATTTTGTCCTCATCTGATGCTTTTTCTAATTGTTTTTGTAGTTGAATCTCTTGATATCTCAAGTTCGCTGCACGTTCATAGTCTTCTTTTTCAGCTGCTTGTTGTTTTTCCTTTGTAATCTCATCAAGTCGTTGCTTAATAGAAGAAGAATCAACAGATGAATTTTTCAAATTCAATCTTGAACCAACCTCGTCCATTAAATCGATTGCTTTATCTGGCAAGAAACGATCTTGGATATAGCGGCTGGATAACGTAACGAATGCTTGGATTGCTTCATCAGAATAGTGGACTTCATGGAATTTCTCATATCGGTCTTTTATTCCATTCAAAATTGTCACCGTATCTTCTTGAGTAGGCTCATTCACCGTTATTGGTTGTAAACGTCTTTCGAGTGCTGCATCTTTCTCAATTTGACGATATTCTTTTAATGTTGTTGCACCAATCAATTGTAATTCTCCACGTGCTAACGCTGGTTTTAAAATGTTTCCAGCATCCATTTGTGAGCCTTCAGCTGTTCCTGCTCCAACGATTAAGTGGATTTCATCAATAAATAGGATGACATCATCACGTGACTTAAGTTCGTTGATTAATTGTTTCATGCGTTGTTCGAATTGTCCTCGAATACCAGTATTGGCAACTAATGATGCCACATCGAGTAAATAAACTTCTTTATTTAATAACTTTGTAGGGACACTTCCTTCAACAATTTTCACTGCTAGACCTTCAGCAATAGCGGTCTTACCAACACCAGGTTCACCAATTAAAACTGGGTTGTTCTTGTTTCTTCTATTTAAAGTTTCAATTACACGTTTAATTTCATTGTCACGTCCAATTACTGGATCAATTTCACCAGCTCTTGCTCCATCTGTAAGGTTGCTTCCTAATTGATCAAGTAAACTATTTCTTTTAGTAGTTTGTTTTTGCTTCGTTTTTGCTCCCACTTTAGCTTCACCATTTCCATTACCTTGAGCAAAGAAATCCGAAGCATCATTTGCAAATCCAAATGGGAAACCAGTAGAATTCATCATTTGTCCTTGGAGTTCACGGAAACAATCATTACAAAGGTGTATTTCCATTTTTTGATTATTCATCATCATTGCTGCGTTGATGTTAGCTTCATTGACGCCACATTTTTGACATAGCATATATTCCATTCCTCCTAGAAAAATTATATTTAAAGTTAATTTCATTTTTGACTTTGACTATCTTTGACCTTATAAATATATTATACTCTGACCTTTTTTGACTTTCAAGTATTTTGTTTATTTTTTTGATTTCCTTATATTAATGAAAAGTAATATTTCAGCAAGTGAATCAAGGACTATAAAGCCAAATGTCAATTATTAAGTTTGACCATCTTTGACCTTATGAACATATTATAACTTGACCTTCTTTGACTTTCAAGTGTTTTGATTCACTTTTTATTTTTTTGAGAAGTGTCTATGAGGTAAACTAGGAACTTACTTAGGATGATATTTGTTTCCTTGGCCGTCGCTCCAGAAATACACTACGCGCACCTTAGGGGAGCTGGTGAGCCAACTCGCGCTATCGCGCTTCATTGTCTCACCTAGGCTCTTCTTCCCGCAGGAGTCTTCGTGTATTTCTTCCGCTAAGGTAGAGCAGAATCTAGAAACAAAAGAATGACGGACCGAACAACTATTAACATTGATTGTAGCAATGTACTCGAGAATCATGTGGAAATTGCAACGACTTTCTAGGTTTCGAAGACATAATTGTCACTTATTCGGAGTTTATATCAACTTCTAATAACTATCCATTAAATTTAAATATAGAGAGGGGGCTCGGTAATAAACGAGCCTCCCTCTCTATATTTTTTTTAATATCCATAAATCTCTTTAGGTAGAAGATCCTTAAGTAATAGATCATCTAAGCTTTTAAAGCTGTATCCTTGCTTCTTAAGTTCTTGAATAATTTGCTCAAGCGCTGCGGCATTATCAGAAGAAATGGCGTGTAAAAGGATGATCGCCCCTGGATGGATCTGCGCCATAATTTGATCATATGCATATTTGGCGCCCTTTTGCCCGTTTACATTCCAGTCATTAAATGCTAATGACCAAAAAATATGCGTTAACCCTAGCTCATTTGACCATTGCAACGTCTGTTCATTAAAGGTCCCTCTTGGCGGCCTGAGAAATTTTATTTCTTTTTGCTTGGAAACGTTGGAAACAGCTTCTTCTAATGTTTCTAGTTCCTTTTTCATTGCTTCTTTTGTTAATATCGTGAGATCTGGATGGTGATACGAATGATTTCCTATTATATGTCCTTCATTAACCATTCGCTTTATTAAATCAGGCTCAGTCTTTACATAATGCCCTGTAACAAAAAACGTTGCAGGCACTGATTCCTTCTTCAATACATCTAATATGTCTGAAGTAAATCCATTCTCATACCCATTATCAAATGTTAGATAAACGACCTTATCTCCGGAATGATCGACATAGTATGCTCCATATTTTGCGAGCATTTCTTGATACTTACCGATTTCCGGAGTTTTATGTTCGTTATTTTTCATATAACCCCAGCCAAATCCACCTGCCGCTACTTGAACAGGGCTAAGGAAAATAAGACTGAAGATAAGAAGATAAATGATCGATGCACTATTTTTTTTATCCATAACAACCCACCTATTTTCTTCTTACCTTGTCCTATCTTAATGGAAATTATGCTATAAAATTAATGCTGCAACCCAGCCAAAGATAAACAATGGAATATTAAAATGAATAAAGGTTGGAACACAAGTATCCCATATATGGTTATGCTTTCCGTCTGCGTTTAATCCTGCTGTCGGTCCAAGCGTACTATCTGACGCAGGTGAACCTGCATCCCCAAGTGCTCCGGCAGTACCGATAAGGGCAGCAATTGCTAATGGTGAAAAACCTGCCGCAGCACAGATAGGCACATAAAGCGCTGCAATAATCGGAACCGTTCCAAATGATGAGCCAATTCCAAGCGTTACAAGCAACCCAACTAATAAAAGAATAAAAGCAATTAGGGCTTGATTGTCACCTAGCAAGCCGGACGATACGTCGACAAGTGCTGTTACAGCGCCAGTTTCTTGCAAAATCATACCGTAACCTGATGCGACTAACATTACAAATGCGATGGTCCCCATCATTCCGATTCCCTCTGTCATTACTTGATCCCCTTTACGGAATGGAATGACGAGAAATAAGAATAGTAATAGTAAACCAGTTAATGCACCAACAATTAGATTATCGGTGATGATTTGAACAATAAAGGAACCAAGAATGGCGACGAGCGTGAATAAATGCTTCTTATTAAATGTAACAACCGTATCTTCCTCTTTAATATTGGTCGGAACTATTCCGCCAGCGCCTGGAATTGCATCTCGTTCCTTACGATAGGTGATAAAAATAGCAACTAATAGACCGAAGATCATCCCAAGTCCAGGAATAAACATTGCCTTCGTGATCTCTCCTATCGTTATTGCTACCCCACTACTTTCCATACCTTCTTTAATAATTCCATAGAATATAAGTCCGAAACCTGCTGGAATCATAATGTATGGTGTCTTTAAGCCAAATGTTAGCGCAACTGCAACTGCACGGCGATCGATACGCATTTTATCAAATAATTTTAATAATGGCGGAATTAAAATTGGAATAAATGCAATGTGGATTGGCACAAGGTTTTGCGATAGGCAGGCAACACCTGCTATAACGAGTAGTAGCATCGTTTTCTTCCCTGTTAAGACGCGAATCAAATATTTAACTAACATCGTCATGATACCTGTATAACTAATTGCAACTGCGAATGCACCTAATAAAATGTAGCTCAGCGCTGTATTAGCTGACCCTCCCATTCCACTAACGAGCATTTCAATTGATTCTGTGATTGATAAACCAGACATTAGACCTGCAATTATTGCTGCAGCAATAATCGCTATTATAACGTTTACTCGAAGTAAACTAAGTATAATCATTACTAAAACGGAAACTAAAACAACCCATTCCATTTCATGCTTCCCCTTTCATGCTGTCGATAACTTTAATACTTTACTATAATAAAGCATTAAAGGATTTTTTTCAAGACCTTTTATCATTTCCGGGTTCAGCTACAGGATAGGGATTGATATAACGTCATATCCATCTAAACACAACAAACTCTGTAATATAATTACAGAGTTTTGTCTATTACTTCAGTTGGTATGAAAATGAAACATGATCTTGAATTGGGATCCATGCACCAATTCCCTGCTTTGTTACATTCTTGATGACAAGATGTTTTTTTGTACCTTTTAATTCAATGTAAACTTCTCCAAAGGTAACCTGTCCTTTTTCATTTACCGCTGGTGCAAATGCATGTAGATAACCATATTTATTCACTGGGACAACGTATTTATTATTCTTTTTTGTATTGCCGCCAATCGTACTAGCATATGCAAGAGGCAGTTTTGTCTTTTCTGCTGATTTTAAGAGCATCATTTTTTTTACTTCCTCTGGATTAGCAACTTTATTCGTTAGCGCACCCTTTATTTCCTTTTGATTCTGTTGGATATAGTTCATTTCCTGATTCACATTTCCACCAAGATTATTTAGTTCGTTCGTATTTATTGGTTGATATTCCCAATTTATGGTTGTCTCTTTTGAGTCATAATTTAATGGCCACCGTCCAAGATATATCATGCCTCGATAACCAATTCCTACTGGTGAAGGCTTTATCGAGGTTTCATTGAGCATTTTAATTAAATCTGGATTTTCAATAGCTACTTTAACTCCGTCTATTAATTCCTGTGTCAGCTCGCTCGGCTCCATTATTTCTTGATCTTCTGATGAATTAGGAAAAGTATTTTCTTTTGATATGTTTAGTACATGACTTGGTATTTCAAATGCGTCTACTTTCGTTTTCGCTTTTTCTTCCGCAAAAATGGTTAGTGGCAGTGTCAAAATTATAAGGATTGTAATAAGTAAGGCGAGAACATGCTTCATGTTTTTCATATGTCTGTCCCTCTCTTTATGTTAGCTAGGAAAAATCTAAGTTTAACTATAGTTTTTGACTAATCTCAGAAATTATACGTAACTTGCAAAGGATCTTTTACTCAAAAAATCACTTCCATTGATATTTACGATAAAAAGCCTTAAATTTAATATTGGACTTATATTCATAAAGAGTGAGGGACAACATGGTATCAACTAAGAATAGATTTAGAATATTAATTTTACTCGTCATGATTTCTGGTTTTTCACAGGGAATGCTGCTGCCACTGCTCGCTATCATCTTGGAGCAGAACGGTATCGCATCATCCATCAACGGACTACATGCTACAGGACTTTATATCGGAATTTTAATTGCATCTCCTTTTATGGAAAAGCCGTTACGAAGATTTGGGTATAAACCTGTAATACTAGTTGGTGGTGCACTTGTCTTCATTTCAATGGCAATATTTCCTTTTTGGCAAGCTTTGTGGTTTTGGTTTATTTTACGAATGGTAATTGGGATTGGCGATCAATTACTGCACTTCGGTACACAGACATGGATAACGACAACAGCAACAAAAGAGAATCGTGGAAGACAGGTTGCCTTTTATGGCATGTTCTTTAGCCTCGGTTTTGCATTAGGTCCGTTAATGACACGACTTCTTTCTATTAATGAAGCCCTCCCATTCCTAGCTTCCGCTGTACTGAGCATGATCGTCTGGTCAACCATGCTATTTGTCCGCAATGAATTTCCAAAGGACGAAGAAATTACGAACATTAAGACATCCAACGCTTTTGGCAGGTTTATAGAAGCCGGGAAAATTGCTTGGGTAGCGCTTCTGCCAGCTTTTGGTTATGGATTTTTAGAGGCTTCATTACATAGTATCTTTCCTATTTATGGGCTACGAATCGGGCATGATACCGCAACACTATCTTTAATTATTCCATGTTTTGCGGCTGCAAGCTTGATAACTCAATTACCACTTGGTGCTTTAAGTGACAGGATTGGTCGAAGAAAGACATTACTCGTCGTCCTTTCAGGTGGATTCATTTGCTTTACTGCAACTGGACTTTTGGAATCATCGATTGTAGCTTTATTCATCTTCTTTACACTTACAGGCATGCTCGTAGGTTCGATCTATTCATTAGGTATATCCTATATGACAGATTTATTGCCACTCGCTTTGTTACCAGCGGGAAATATTATGATTGGCATGGCTTTTAGTATCGGCAGCATTAGTGGACCTATTCTTGGGGGGATTTTCGTTGATCTCTTCCCTGGTATTTCCTATTTTTATTTGATTGCAGCAACCATTTTATCGATTGCAGCTGCAATATTTTTGAAAGGTAAAAACTAGTGCAATTCAAAATATAAAACCGCATGAAATCGGGTTAACACCCTAGATTTCATGCGGTATTTTTGATTAGAGCCAAAGCCAGTTAATTTCACTGCCTCTTTCCACTTATACAAACTTACTATAGTGCTTTTCTAGTTGTTCTTGCAGGTAACCAATGGCGATACATATCGGCCAGTAAATGAGTGCAACTAATATATACATAGTCATCGCATCAAATTCTCTTCCAGCAACAATCTGTGTTTTTTGAAAAAGCTCTGGAACCGTAATTACTGCGGCAAGCGAGGTTGCTTTCACGACATCCATAAAAATATTAGTCATCGGCGGAAGTGCGATTCTTACCGCTTGTGGCAGAATAATTCTTCTTAATGATTGCCAGTATCCAAAGTTTAACACCTTTGCCGCTTCCCACTGTCCTTTATCTACACTATTCAATGCCGACCGATCAACCTCAGCAACAAAAGCCGAACTGATTAAGCCAAATCCTAATATTGCAGCAGTAGTTGCATCAAGCTGAATCCCAACGACAGGTAAGCCAAAATATAGAATAAAGAGAAAAACGAGCATTGGTGTTCCTCGCATAAAGGAAATATAAATTCTAGCTGGCCACCTAAGCAGAAAGGACTTCGAACTTCTTGCTAATGCAAGGAACAAGCCTAATACTAATGCCATTGCCATTCCTGCTATCGAAACGAGTAATGTCATTGGTAAACCTTCTAATACAAAAGGTAAACTCTCGATTGCCAATTCAATATCAAATAAGCCACCAAAATCGAAACCATTGAAGTCCATCTCTATTTCCTCCTACAGTTCTAGACCTTCAATAACTTCAACTTCCTCTTCTGACTCTTTAGAAGCATCCTCTTCATAGAACTGAATAGCTAATTCTGTTAGTGTGCCATCTTCATGCATTTCACCCAAAACTTTGTTGATTTCCTCTGTTAGCTTATCCGCACCTTTAGGCAGTACGACAGCTTGTTCTGTTGGATGGAATTTCAATGTAGGGTGTAAATGCAAATCAAAGTCTGGGAATGCTGCTACACCGAATTTCGTTAAGAAATAATCATTAATTACAACATCTGTTCTCGCATTACTTACATCACTTAAATAAGCTTCGTTTGGTGCATTTCCGTATGTAACAACTTCAGCACCATACTTTTCAGCAATTTGACTGTATACGGTCGTTGCTCCACCGCCAGCTTTTTTACCTTCTAAATCTTCTAATGACTCAATGCCGGAATTATCGGATTCACGTACTGCCATTACTGTGTAAGAATATTTATATGGCTCGCTGAAATTAAATTCTTCTTTTCGTTTATCCGTTATATCAATATTATTTGCAGCTGCATCAATTCTGCCACTCTGGATTGCTGGAAGCATGCTGTCAATCCCCATAATTTCAAATGAAATATCCAAATCAAGACGTTTTGCTATTTCTTTCATAACTTCTACATCATAACCTGTTAACTCATCTGCATCATCGTAATAAGACGCGGCAATTAATGTACCAGAGGTTCCAACTACAAGCTCGCCTGCTTCTTGTACCTTCTCCCAACGCTCATCTGTTTCAGCTGCAGTATTATCTTCTGCAGCGTTTTCATTCGAATTGCCTTTCTCCTCTTCACTTTCACTTGCATTTCCACAAGCACTAAGTATTGCAATAATTATAAGTGAAATTAATAATAAACTAAGTTTCTTCACTTTGACCCCTCCTATTGTTCTATTAAATTATCTATTATGACTATAACAGTTTTAATTTTCCATATCAAGCTGTTAAAATCTGTTATTTCTGTATTTAACTAATTAATAATACAATCATGTTTTTATTTAGTACATGCTTTTTTATTTACTAAATAAATTCACAAATGCTAAAACCATTCATACCGTATTTTGTATTGACTTAAATCTTTTTATGTATATAATATAATTAATATCAAATTAGAATTATTATAAATAGGAATGAATCTCATTATCAAAATAAGGAGGAAATAAATCATGAATTCTTATTCATTTCAATCGCTCAGCAAACAGAAAAAGAAAAAGGACTTGCAGTTTAAAACGCTTTATTCGACTTTTAAGTCACATATCGAATTAATTGCCGCTCTACTTAGCGGTCTACTTGTACTCGTGACATGGTTATTAAGCGATTATTTGACAACAACAGCTTGGATTATACTTCATCTGCTTGCTTTTACAATTGGTGGATACGCGAAGGCAAAAGAGGGAATTACCGAAACAATCCGAACGAGGAAACTAAATGTAGAAATGCTGATGATCTTCGCTGCTATTGGTTCTGTGGCAATTGGCTACTGGACAGAGGGAGCGATTCTTATCTTCATCTTCGCCCTTTCCGGTGCATTAGAAACTTATACGATGAATCGGAGTAATAAAGCAATTTCAGCTTTAATGGAACTTCAGCCTGAAATAGCTTTGCTATTAAAAGACGGTCAAGAAATTAGGACACCAGTATCTGAGTTAAAAATCGAGGATCAGATTATTATTCGTGCTGGGGAACGAATTCCTGCAGATGGAATAATTATTAAAGGTTCGACTGCTATTGATGAAAGTGCGATTAACGGAGAATCAATGCCAATAAATAAGTATAACAGACATGAGGTTTATGCTGGTACAGTTGCACTTGACGGTACCATAATAGTAAAAATTACTACCAAACCAAATGAAACCTTATTCCAGAAAATTATTCAGCTCGTACAAACGGCACAGGATGAGAAATCCCCTTCACAGTTATTTATTGAAAAATTTGAGAGTACCTATGTAAATATTGTTCTAATTACGGTTGCAGTGATGATGTTCCTTCCCTATCTCGCATTTGGCTGGACGATGTCTGAAAGTATTTACCGGGCAATGGTTCTACTTGTCGTTGCCTCACCTTGTGCATTAGTTGCTTCAATCACCCCGGCAACATTATCAGCAATTTCTAACAGCGCTAAGAATGGAATTTTATTTAAGGGCGGTGTCCACGTTGAAAATCTAAGTCATATAAAGGCAATTGCCCTTGATAAAACAGGAACACTGACTAACGGTAAGCCAGAGGTCACGGCTGCATACTTTGATGCGAATCAAAATGCAGACGAGATTCTGAACATTATCGGAGCAATCGAAATGGAATCCACCCACCCATTAGCACAAGCTATCGCAAACTATTGCACTGCCAATCTAAGTAAATTCAGGAATATTGACGTTATCGATATGAAAAATGTAAGCGGAAATGGTGTTACTGCAATAGTAGAAAACAAACGCTGGATGATTGGTAAGGCAGAATTTGTCGGAAAAGAAAGTGCAAAGCTTTTCCAAAATGGAATTGGCACTTCTTTAGCTGCAGAAGGAAATACAATCGTGTTTGCTAAAGTTGAGGATACAATTGTAGCTGTCTTTGCATTGAAGGATACCATTCGACAAACAACGAAGGATGCGATTAGCAAATTACAAAAACATGGCATTCACACAGTCATGCTTACTGGTGATAATGAATTAACCGCTAAGGCTGTAGCCGAGGAGGCTGGGCTTGACCAGTATATCGCCAATTGCCTGCCACAAGAAAAAGTTGACCATGTAAAGAACCTAAGAAGTAAATATAAAAATATAGCAATGGTTGGAGATGGCATCAATGATGCACCTGCATTAGCAAGTGCAAACGTAGGAATTGCGATGGGAGAAGGAACAGATGTGGCGTTAGAAACAGCAGATGTTGTACTCATTAAAAATAATCTCGCAAAAATCACAGATGCAATTACATTATCAAGCCGTATGAATCGAATCATCAAACAAAATGTTATCTTTTCATTGAGTGTTATTTTTGTCTTAATTCTTACAAACTATTTTCAAGTTTTAGATTTGCCTTTAGGCGTGATTGGTCATGAAGGAAGTACGATATTAGTTATTTTAAATGGTTTAAGGTTGTTGAAATAGCTTTTTTCACAAAGTGCGGACTAACTGTGAATGATATTTGTTTCGCTGGCTGTCGCTCCAGAAATACACTTCGCTTTCCGCGGGGAGCTGGTGAGCCTACTCGTGCTAACGCACTTCATAGTCTCACCTAGGCTCTTCTTCCCGCAGGAGTCTTCGTGTATTTCTTCCGCTGGGATTGTACGGTTATCTTTCTCTTTTTAAGATGCTACTTCATTACCTCTCTTATCGCCGTTGATTGGATCGTTGGACAGAAAACTCCTGCAGGAAAAGCAACAGCCTAAAAATCCATTGGGAGCTTCTTCTTCCGAGGTATCAGATCGCTTTTCCCATAGAAAACACTGTCAAGAGCGAAAATTGACATCGAGCCTATTTAAGTTCGTACTTTATATAAAAAGCAACATACAACATAAAATTAGTTTTTATAAAATACAATGGCTAATTAATTATTAGTTAGCCACTGTATTTTCCCACAGTATTATGTTGACCGATAATCTCTCACTAGTACATTCACAATCCCACCTATAATAATGATGATGCCGAGCAGGTAGAACCAAATCATCAAGACAATAACAGTTCCTAAGCTGCCATAATTCACCGAATAATCGGCAATTATATTAACGTAATATGAGAACCCATAGGAAATTGCTTGCCATAATATCGTACTAATGACCGCTCCCCAAACAGCATCCTTTAAGGGCATCGGAACATTCGGTGCTATCTTATACAGTGCAAGCAGTACAATAAAGAAAATAAAGGTAGAGATTACCCAACGAAGCGCATTCCATATAACAATAAAACTTGAAGTTAAATTAAAAAATCCAAAGATATGTTCGCCGATTATTCTGCCAAATACAGGAAGCAATAGCGAGACCATAATTACAATTACCATTGAAATTGTCAAGATGACTGCAATTAACCTTGAGACTACAAAAGAGCGATTTTCCTCAATGGCATAGGCTCTATTGAAGGCCTTTACAATTGCATGTATTGCATTTGATGACGCCCACAGTGTACCAATAATTCCAATCGATAATAATCCTCCATTTTGCTGATTAATTATCCGTGATACATTCGTATTAATTAAGTTTACGATATCGTCAGGAGCATAATAGCCAATAATATCAATTATCATCTGTTCATTAATTGGCAAATAAGCAACGAGATTAAGCAGAAATAGAAGAAACGGGAAAAGGGACAGCAGGAAAAAATATGCTAACTGTGCAGCTATACCGAATATATCCACTTGTTCCATACGTTGGAATAACTGCTTCCAAACTGCAATAATATTTCTCACTAGCACCGCTCCCACTATGAATTTCATCGATAATTAAAGCCGGCATACATGATGCCGGCTTATTATTTGTTACTATTAATTTACGACTTTAACTTCCTTTTTATTCACGAATTTATCTAAAGTACCCTCCACTTGCTCTAGTGCATTAATCGTGCTTTCAGCTCCATTTGTGATGCTATGGTTTAATTGATCAACTGTATTTCGTACATTTTGAACTGCTTCTGCTGGATTTTGTAAAACATAAGTAGCTCCTGATTTTGCCTCATCAAGCTTTGTCTTTGCGTAATTTCTAGTTTCTTTATCCGTTAGAGTTGCCAAGCCTCCAACAACCGCACCAATAACTACACCTAATATTAATTTTTGTCTGCCCATTATAATATCTCTCCTTTATGTAAGTGAATGTTTTTCTTTTATATAGTTAAGTAACTGAGTACAACCTTCAGATACTAACTGATACGTATAGTCGAAATTTCCAGTATAGTATGGATCTGGAACATTTTCTTCCTTTGGTTGTTCTACAAAGTCCATAAGCCTTGCTATAACAACCTGATCATCCTGGGCCTTGCGGATGGAGTGAAGGTCAGCTACATTTTGTTCATCCATTGCAATAATGTAATCAAAATCATCCCAGTCCTTTTCATTTACTTGACGAGCAATAATTCCTTCAAAAGAAATCCCTTTAAGCTCTAGCACCTGACTCGTGCCTTTATGAGGTCCCTTGCCGATATGCCAATCTCCAGTTCCGCCAGAATCTACGGAAATTTTATCCACTAGATTCTCCTTTATTATCAGATCACGGAAAATTGCTTCTGCCATTGGTGATCTGCAAATATTCCCTAGACAAACGAATAGTACACGTATCATTATCATAACACCTTTCTATCTATAACTACATTATACGCAATAAACGACCATCTAAGCAAAAATTGGAACAAATAATTTGGTAGAAGAAATGCTAATTTGTCGTTTTTTCTATGTAACATTATTATGGCTTATTTCACCTCCAAATGTAAACCTTTATTAAAACCCATTAGGTATTACAATTGTAACAGCTGGATTATACACTGGTTCAGGAGTCACAGCAGATACTAACCCATATTTTATGGTGCTGTTGAAACACTATATATTTTTATAGTGGCTTGCTGATAATGAATGGATTAATGAAAATACCGAATTTAATAGGTCTGTTAGGATTTTTTTGTTGTTGTTTATGAAACGAAGAAATTTATATAGGCAGCGAAAAAGGAAATAGAAGGGGTTCAGCAGCAGCTAAAGCCATGTCAGCATAATTAATTATTAAAGGGATGACCTTTCAATGAACAGGCCTTCCCTTTATTTACGCAATTGGCTCAATACACTGGAGATCATTATGTTTTGCTGCATTTACATAGTTTCCAACATTATAAGCCTTAAGCTCGTCGATTTCGATTGTTTGTAAAAACTGCTTTGCAATCTCTGGCTGTAATTTTTTTGGAGTAATCCATCCATCCTCCCTGTCTTTTGGTAAAATAATCGGCATGCGGTGATGAATATCCTGCATAAATTCGTTCGAGTCCTTTGTCAAAATAGTGCATGTAAATACCGTTTTATCATTTTGTACCCATTTATCCCAAAGCCCGGCAAAGGCAAATAATTTACGTTCTTTTAGCTCGATGCGCTTTGGTTGTTTCTCACGCTCTGTTTTTTTCCATTCATAAAAACTATCGGCGATAATTAAACATCGTTTCTGTGCCATTAAAGATTTAAAGCTTGGTTTCTCATCTGCTGTCTCGCTTCTTGCATTGATCATTTTATAGCCAATTTTTTCATCTTTTGCCCAGGATGGTATAAGTCCCCAGCGTAAATATCCCGCACGCTTTTCCCTGCCATTATGAATAATTGCTAATACTTGCTGCCCTGGTGCAATATTATAGCTTGTTTGATAGGATTCGATCGGGTTCTCTAAATCATATTCCTGTAAAATTTCGAGTTCATCTGCAAGTAATGTATAGCGCCCGCACATTGTTCCCACTCCCTTAACCTAAAATCTTAAAATATACTCAGATCCCATTGATTCGCAATATGCCGCAATAGACGAATGCCTCCAATGCTATTTCCTTGGCTATCTAGTGCAGGTCCATATACGCCAATTCCACATCCATCAAGAAATGGCAACTGATTGTCCCTAGCTCGTGGTGGCGCAACAGCAACAATCCCACCAGAAACACCACTTTTTGCTGGTATACCTACATACGCAGCAAATTTCCCTGAAGCATCGTACATTCCACATGTCAGCATCAAAACCTTCGCGAGCCTTGCTACCTGTCTAGGAATAATTTCTTCTTGTGTTCTCGGTTCCACACCATCATTTGCGAGAATCATACCTAGTTTTGCCAGGTCATCAATCGTAATCTCAATTGAACATTGTTTAAAATAAGTTTCTAATGTAAGGTCCAGGTCCGACTCTAAATAACCCAATTCCAATAAATAATAGCCAATTGCTCGGTTACGTACTGAGGTTTCATTTTCAGATTTATACACATCGATATTTAATGCTGGACGATAGCCCAATATTTTTTCAAGTAATTGATAAAATCCTTCCAGCTTTCGTTCAGGAGTGTCGCCAACCAGCATGGAGGTTATGGTAATTGCACCTGCATTTACTAATGGGTTAAATGGCTTCTTCACCTGCCTCGTTTCCAGATGCATAATCGAGTTGAATGCCCCACCTGTTGGTTCAACGTCAACCTTGGATAGTACATAAGAAACGCCTCGCTGTATACAGGCGATAATGAATGTAAATACTTTAGAAATACTTTGAATGGTAAATGGAATCCCGACATCCCCAGATTTAATTTCCATTCCATTTATACCAAGAATGGAGATTCCCAGATGATGCTGATTGGCTTCTTGCAAAATCGGGATATAGGAAGCTACCTCACCTTCATTCGTATTCTTTTGATAAAAGTTCACCCAGTCATCGACATAATTTTGCAGCCATTTTTGTGTTGTCTGTGTATTCCAGTTTACAATTCCTTGTACCATAAGATCCTCCCTTTTGATTAGTATGTGTATTGCTAAACGTAATTATGATGGAGAATACCTGTTCATTCATTTTACCTTTCTTGTGGTTGTATTACAAAAAGGTAGGGTTGTAAAAGGATATTTAAACAACTGTTCACTGGCTGGAAGTCATTCATAAGGGCTCTCAGGCCAATCGCTCCAGAAATACACTACGCGCACCTTAGGGGAGCTGGCGAGCCTTTTTGTGCTGACGCACTTCAAAGTCTCGCCTAGGCTCTTCTTCCCGCAGGAGTCTCCGTGTATTTCTTCCGCTGGGGTTGTGAAGAATATTCTATAATAGAGTAGCTTACAACTGACAATCAACGTTGATTGAAATATAGGAATGGAATTTTTGTTTCAATAGCAACATCTCTACAGATCTGAAGTCAAAATTATCAATAGTTCGCACGTATTCATCCTTAACAATTTTTCGATTAGGTACACCCTTTTAGAAAACAATCGATGCAAAAAATTGTGTATAAATAAAGAGACTAGCCTGGGCTAGTCTCTTAGTCTGTTATTTATTTACCAATAAATTGTTGTGTCCAGTAGTTGCCATTTTCAACGTATCCTACACCGATGTGTGTGTATTCGCCGTTTAAGATGTTAGCACGGTGACCTTCACTGTTCATCCAACCTTCTACTACTTCTGCTGGTGTACGTTGACCCATTGCAATGTTTTCACCTGCTGTGCGGTAAGTGATACCGAAGCTCTTCATCATATCGAATGGTGAACCATATGTTGGGCTATTGTGATCGAAATATCCGTTTGATGCCATATCTTTTGATTTTTCACGTGCTACTTTGCTTAATTCTGTATCAACTTGAAGTGCAGATAAACCTTGTTTTGCTCTTTCTTGGTTTGTTAATTCTACTACTTCTTGTTCAAATTGACTTAATGCAGCGTTTTGATTGTTTGTTTCAGTCTTTTTCTCAGCTGGCTGTTCTTGAACTGGTTGTTGTGCTGGAGCTTTTGGTTGTTCTTGAACTGGTTGTTTTGGTTGTTCTGCTTTAGCTGGTTGTTCTACTTTTTGTTTTGGTTGTTCTACTTTTTGTTTCGGTTGTTCTACTTTTTGTTTCGGTTGTTCTGCTTTAGCTGGTTGTTCTTTCTTAGTAGGTTGTTCTACTTTTTGCTCTGCTTGTTTCTCTACATTATTTTGTGGCAACTGAATATTATAACGAGTAGTTACTTTACTTACTATATCGTTAATTTTATCTTGTGATAATAATTCTTTAATATTTGCATCTGTGATACTACCTTTTTCACCATTCACAGAATAATAGATTTTATATTGAACATTCGATTGATCAGCGTTTGCTGACGCATCTGCAGTTGTTGTAAAAGCACCTCCAAAAACTAAAGCTGTTGATAATGCTGTAACGACACCTATCTTTTTAAGCATCTTCGTACACTCTCCTTTTGTTTTGTTTGCTTCTGTCTTGCAAAATTATCATAGCACGGTTTTTCTGTAATATTTGTGGCAGGATTTCCCATGCTAGATAAATAGAGCTGAGACTTTTATACCAATTCCCTAAACCCTTGTTAATAATAGATTTTTGTAATTGATAGAATGAGGTCAAAATGGAAGATCCTTGGTTTATTGGTAGAAACTTCATTTATATTGCGGTTGACACCTTTTAAAATCAGACTTTTTGTTACAAAACTGGAGAAAGTGTAATGGAAATGTCACTTGATTTGTACCTGCTGGGTGCGTTAATTTAATAGTAACCTATTTTATATAAGATATAATGAGGGTTATTGTGAGTCTTGCTTTTTATGACCCCCAGAAAATATAGTCTAAAGTAGTATTTATATAGAAGAAACTGTCATTATTGGAGGAACCAAATATGTTTTCAAATGCAGAAATTGGAATAGATTTAGGTACTGCGAACATTCTCGTCTATTCTAAGACGAAGGGAATTGTTCTGAACGAGCCATCTGTTGTGGCGATTGATATTAATACAAAACAAGTGGTTGCTGTAGGTATAGAAGCGAAAGAAATGATTGGAAAAACACCACAAAACATTATTCCGATTCGCCCATTAAGAGATGGCGTTATAGCGGATTATGATGTTACGTCACAAATGTTAAAGGCATTATTAAAGAAAGTAAGTAAGAAAATTGGGATGTCGATGCGTAAACCTTCTGTGGTTGTTTGTACACCTTCTGGCAGCACAACAGTAGAACGACGTGCCATCCATAATGCAGTTACAAGCTATGGTGCAAAACATGTCCATTTAATTGAAGAACCAGTTGCGGCTGCAATTGGTGCTGATCTGCCTGTTGATGAGCCAATTGCAAATGTTGTTATTGATATTGGCGGTGGGACAACCGAGGTTGGAATTATTTCATTTGGTGGTGTTGTATCTTGTAATTCCGTTCGTATCGGTGGCGATCGAATAGATGAAGAGATTATTCAAAATATCCGTAAGCATTATAATATTCTTATCGGTGAACGAACAGCTGAAAATATTAAAATGGAAATCGGTTATGCGCATCCGAATCATCAGGAAGCTACAATGGAGGTTCGTGGTCGTGATATGGTTACAGGTCTACCAAAGACGATTACCGTATCATCAACCGAGGTATATGCAGCGATTAAAGAATCTCTAGACCAAATTTTAGAAACGGTTCGTGCTACATTAGAAGATTGTCCACCCGAGCTTAGTGGCGACATTGTCGACCACGGAATTGTACTAACTGGGGGCGGAAGTCTATTAAATGGAATGCAAGAATGGCTTGCTAACGAGATTAGTGTTCCCGTACACATGGCTCCGAATCCACTAGAATCGGTAGCAATCGGTACTGGACGCGCTTTAAAGATGTTGAATAAACTGCAAAAAGCAGCAAAATAAATAGAAGCTATACTAGACCCCACACATTGTTGATGTGTGGGGTTAATTGTATATTTCAAAATACTAATTAACATTAGCAATTATCATTAAAAAGGCTTATAGATAGTTAGCTTAATAACACCAGGTACAAAAGCAATGTTTATTCATTTTCTATGTCCTTAATAAGCTGAAAAGCTGACGGGGGTTGCTCATCTTCTAGTCTCTGGGAAATTAATTTAGCACACTCTTCAGGGCTTAGTACAGATGTATCAACTTCAATGTCATAAATACCAGGTATATGAACAAGTTTCTGCCATAAAGCAACTGGCTTTGGTACTTTAAAATCGTCATCGTAACCAACATTCCATGTCTTGATTCGTCGTTCCATAATAACTTCAATTGGACAACGAACTCCTATAAACAAAACAGGAAGTCCATCTAATATTCGGGCACAATCTGGAAGAATTCTTAACGGAACTGAATACCCCTCATGATGCCCTACATCCACCACGACGTTAAGTCCTTGACGACTGAATTGTGCTATTGCCTCATACATAGCTCGATACATGATTTTTATAGTCGGTTCGAGTTCGGGGAGTTCACCTCCAGGTCTTAAACCGATTCCAGGCTGAAATTGTTCAGGAGTCATCTGCATGAACTGATCGACCCCAAAGTTCATCCACACACCTTCAAATGTTTTCTGGATTACTGAAGCAATACTTGACTTTCCTGATCTGGGAGTACCGTTTAGAATAATAATCTTTCCAGGTTTATCCACTCTTAACAATATTAGATTCCTCCTAAGCATTCGTTGTTGAATTAACCTGTCACTTTAGTACAATAAGCGTCTGTCCTTAATTATACAGTTACAACAGATAGTTCAATAAGGATTATTCTTTTTTTATAAATTCAGACCCAATCTAAAAAGCAATATTAATAAAGTTCCATTAAGTAAAGCACCGATTGGATCCCAATATATTTCTCCATTTCAAATTATGCTCACAATCATAATCCCAACAAGTATGCCTGCAATGCCAGAAAGGAAGGTTTTCAATCTGTTAATCAAACTATCTCTCCCATTCCCTAAAAAAAATACATCTACTACTTCATAACATAACAAGGTATTTAAATGAATGGTTTTTAACCCTTCCTTAGCATTTTTTTATTAAACTCTTGCACCATATAGTGCAATATGATACGTACTTCTATCAGCTAGTTTATTGTAACAAAAAATTAATTATTTTCACGAATGTTGTTTCGACGTAACCATCTAACAAAAACAACAAATTCCACTATTACAAACCCAATTGTTGCAGCAATAAATCCAGTTAGGTAATCTGGTCTTTCAAATAACAATCGGGCAATTAAAAAGCCTATTAACAAACCCACAATTATAGCCACATAATTCTTCATCCTATATTTTAAGTATTTCATTTTCTTCCCCCTCTTTCTTTATTAAACTCTACTGCCCCTTTAGTAAAAAAAGACCGCCGTATTGCCGATCCCCTTGTTGTGCTAAAGCACCAGTTAACGCAATATGAAATGAGCTTCTATTAGCTGGTTTAGTTGAACAAGAAAGTAATTTTTAATAAATATTCTTCTATTAAATGAATTTTTAAGAATTTTTTAATTCTATCCATAGTTATTTGTCCTTTTTAACCTTCTGGTTGCTTATTCATATAATGTTGAAGACCTATCTGAAAATGAAAAGGAGTGAAATCATATGGTTTTTTTGCCACCACAAGGTCCAATGAGACAACAACCACAATCGCCTCCCCCAACATTCATTCCACCAATGCCTTCTGTATCCTATATCATTGACTGTTTATACCAAAACACATATGTATGGCTAATAAATGGAGAGCGCTTTTGGTTTTACCCAACACGTGTCGAGTATGGCGAAGTTTCTGGTTATAGATGGAACGGTGCCTTCTGGGTGTTTTATGGAATTGATCCAAGATTTATTGATGCTGTTGCCTGTCCTCCAACCCCTACCCTTTACTAATTTGGAAAAGCCCCTTGTGGAAATTAAAAACCACAAGGCTTTTTTATCCGTGATTACCTCAACAAAAATACTTGTTCATTTTATCTTTTATATTATTCCTATAATAAGCTTAATTTCTGATCGCCTTTTTATTTTATTCAACTAACCCGCCTCTTTAGTTTAAGAACATAACTTCATAAACTCTACGCACATTTTAACATAATTTTCTAAACCCTTTACATAAATTTGCTATATACTATTATTCATATTTAGAGCCACAGTCTTATAATAACAATAAAAAGAAACCGTTTACAAAATATTATAAATCGCTTATAATTACTTCAAAGAAACGTGTAAAAACGGATGCCACGTTTAATGCACACGTTCAAATTAATGATTAAATTTTATCACGCTGCCTATTCTGCCAGGCGTCCTTTCCAAAGACGCTATCAGCAGATAAAAGCCAGTTCAATGTTGATTACTTCTACGTAATCTATTTGAGCTGGTTTTTTTGCATCCAGAAAGGAGGAAAAAATATTGACAGGTGCATTAGAGAATATTACGGTACTAGATTTATCAAGAGTGCTGGCAGGACCATACTGCACAATGATACTGGGCGATCTCGGTGCAGAGATAATAAAAGTTGAAGCTCCAGGTGGAAGTGACGAGACACGTAAATGGGGACCACCATTCCAGCATGAAATAAGCGCTTATTATTTATCGGCAAACCGCAATAAAAAGAGTATTACCGTAAATTTAAAGTCAGAAGATGGGATTAAAGTGATAAAACAACTCGCTGAAAAAAGTGATGTCGTCATTCATAATTTTAAAACAGGAACAATGGAAAGACTGGGAATCGATTACGATGTCCTATCCGCGATCAATCCCGAAATTGTTTATTGTTCAATTACAGGGTTCGGGGAAACAGGTCCAATGAAAGATATGCCTGGTTATGATTTCATTATCCAAGCAATGAGCGGTTTGATGAGCATTACTGGTGATGAAAAGTCTGGTCCACAGAAGCTTGGTGTAGCGATTACTGATATATTAACTGGGCTTTATGCTTGTATTGGAATTCAAGCAGCATTGCTAGAACGAGAGAATTCGCATGTGGGACAAAAGCTTGATATCTCCTTATATGACACAGCTGTGAGCTCCCTTGTAAATATCGGCAGCAGCTATTTAATGTCAGACAAGATTCCTTCCGCTTTAGGAAATCAGCATGCAAATATTGTTCCATATCAAACCTTCCAAACATTTGATGGAGAAATGGTAATCGCAGTTGGAAACAATCGGCAGTTTCAAGCATTATGTACAATTTTAGAAATTCCGACGATTAGCTCGGATCAGCGATTTTCTACGAATCCCGAAAGAGTAAAGCATCGCGAGCGATTAATTCCCATCCTGCAGCAAGTCTTGCTAACAAAGACAACTGCTTATTGGCTAGAGAAATGCCATGAAAACAATATTCCTTGTGGGCCAATTCAAAATATCGAGGAAGTTACACTTGATCCGCAGCTCCATGAAAGAAATATGTTCATTGATTATGAACATCCAACTGCTGGACCTATCAAAATGATTGGCAGTCCGCTAAAGTTTTCGAGAACTCCAGTGACGATGAGGCATCACCCTCCAAATGCCGGTGAGCATAATGAAGCGATTTTTTCCAAATTAATAGATGAGGAGATGGAGAAATGAATTTTGAATTCACAGAAGAACAAATAATGCTGCGTAAAACTGTACGTGATTTCACGGATAAAGAGATTATGCCTTACATTGCAGATTGGGATCGCCAAGGGAAATTCGATTCAAGCCTTTTACCGAAATTAGCAGAGCTTGGATTAATGGGAGTTTGTATCCCCGAAAAATACGGCGGAAGTGGAATGGATTATAATGCACTTGCAATCGTTTGTGAAGAATTAGAACGAGGTGACACTGCATTTCGTACCGCTGTATCTGTTCATACTGGACTAAATAGCATGACATTACTGCAATGGGGTACCGAGGAGCAAAAGCTGAAATACCTTGTACCTCAAGCAAAGGGTGAGAAAATCGGTGCATTCGGACTCACCGAACCGAGCGCTGGTACTGATGTTGCGGCACTGCAAGCTACCGCGACTAAGCAAGGGGACTACTATCTATTAAATGGGCAAAAGACATGGATTTCTCTCTGTGATATTGCAGATTATTTCTTAGTTTTTGCTTATACAGGTGAGAAGTCGGAAAGACATAAAGCAATCTCTGCATTTATCGTTGAGCGTTCTTGGGACGGATTTTCTTCTAAAGCGATCAAGGGGAAGCATGGCATTCGCTCTGGAAATACTGGGGAGATATTTTTTGAAAATGTAAAGGTGCCAAAAGAAAATCTTCTCGGTGAAGAAGGTGAAGGTTTTAAAATTGCAATGGCTGCACTGGATAATGGTCGTTTTACTGTTGCTGCTGGTGCAGTAGGGCAAATTATGGCTTGTATAGAAGCAAGCATCAAATATGCCCATGAGCGGGAAACCTTCGGAAAAGAAATCGGCAGACATCAATTGGTTCAACAAATGATTGCCAAAATGGAAGCAGGCTTTCAAATGAGTCGCTTACTCGTTTATCGTGCAGGAGAATTAAAAAATCAGGGAAAACGAAATACAAGAGAAACATCGCTTGCAAAATGGCAGGCATGTGATTTTGCCAATGCTGCTGCAAATGATGCCGTACAAATCCATGGTGCATATGGTTATTCAGATGAATATCCAGTCGAGCGATATTTACGGAATTCCAAAGCACCCGTTATATATGAGGGTACACGCGAAGTACACACAATCATGCAAGCAGAGTATGTGCTCGGGTATCGGCAAGATAAACCTTTAAGTAAAAAACTCCCTGCTTGGGAAAATTGAAACTTCTAATTAATTGATATTCTCGAAGGAAATGCGATATGCTTGATGCAAAAGGGAGGTTTCTACATGTTTGATAAATTAACGAAGAGCATCTTTATTAATGGAGAATGGAAAAATGTTGATCATCAAAAAACAGAGACAGTTTATAATCCCGCAACACTAGAACCAATCACCGAAGTAGCTTTAGGTGGAGCTGCAGAAACAGATGAAGCAATAAAAGCCGCTACCCATGCATTTCCAGAATGGAGCACAATGACAGGTCGAGAACGTGGAACGATTTTATACAAAGCATCACAGCTTATGCTCGAAGATACTGAACGATTAGCGGAAATCTTAACCATCGAACAAGGAAAGCCTTTAGCGGAAGCAATCGGTGAAGTAAAAATTAGTGCGAATTATTTATTATGGTATGCAGAAGAAGCTAGCCGCGCTTACGGAGAAGTAATTCCTTCGTCTAATAAATCGAAGCGACTACTTGTGATTCCACAGCCGGTTGGCGTTGTCGGCGCAATTACACCATGGAATTTCCCATCGTCCATGATTACAAGAAAAATTGGTCCTGCATTAGCTGCCGGTTGTGCGGTTGTGCTGAAACCAGCATCGGAAACACCATTGTCAGCAATTGAAATTATGAAAATTATGAAGAAAGCTGGAATCCCCGATGGTGTTGTCAATTTAGTAACTGGTGACGCAAAAGCAATCGGTCAAAGCTTACTTACAAATAAAGAGGTGCGGTTAATTACTTTCACAGGCTCAACAGGTATCGGTAAATATTTAATGCGTGAAAGTGCAGAGCAAATGAAGAAAGTCGCGCTCGAGCTTGGTGGGCATGCCCCAAGTATTGTATTCGAAGATGCAGATATCGACAAGGCGGCAACCCTCGTGTTGGGTAGTAAATTTAGAAATGCTGGTCAAACATGTATCTGTACGAATCGACTATATGTACATGAATCGATTGCTGAAGAATTTACTGCAGCATTAACCGAAAAAGTAAAACAACTCAAACTTGGATCGGGCTTAGAAGAAGGAGTAGATATTGGTCCATTAATTAACGAGAAGGCCTCTGAAAAGGTAAAATCACATGTCGAGGATGCGGTTAATAAAGGGGCAAAAATCGTTTATGGCGGCGATGCTTGGGACTCTGATTTAGATGGTTATTTCTACAACCCTACTATTCTAGCAAATACTACTGATGATATGTTAGTAATGCATGAAGAAACATTTGGACCAGTAATCCCAATCCAAACGTTTAGTGATGAAGATCAAGCGATTTATAAAGCTAATGATACAGACTATGGACTCGCTGCTTATTTATTCACAGAAAACACAAATCGGGCCGTTCGTGTCTCGGAAAAATTAGAATATGGAATCATTGGCATCAATGATGTATATCCAGCAATTGCTGAAGGGCCATTTGGCGGAATCAAGCAATCTGGTGTCGGCAAAGAAGGCGGGCATCATGGCATGGATGAATTTTTGGAGAAAAAATTCGTTTCAATTGGAATTGAGTAGGCTGAAATAAGATCAACCCGCATGAAATGGTTCTCAACCGAATCTCATGCGGGTTGTTTATTTCTTTCAGTGGCTAATTCGGGAAAATACCGATATATTATAATTTACCCTGATATTGATGGAAACACGCCGATTTATCATGCAAACTCGCCGATCTAATTGATTAAAGCGGCGCTTATTCTTTTTGTGATATGCCCTCGTATTGTTTATACAGATCCTTTAATGCAGATGCTAGTGCATTTCCTGCTTTTCCTAAATAATGCTCCTTTACGAGGTTTACTGGGTCTTCTATCCCATCTCGCAAACTGTATCCTCTAAGCAATCGCTCCACAAATTCCCTTCCATGCTCGGTTGCTAATGTACAGCTTGCTGCAATGATTACGCCGTATTTTTTATCAATTTCTGCTGTGATTGTTAATGTTTCATATATACTTTTTGCTGCCATTCCGGCTGGAAGGCGTGCGTGGCCTGCGATAAATATTGTATTCATTTTATTCAAATCCTTTTATATATCTTTTTAAGTTATGAATGATAACAATTGATAGACTCTACCCTCTAGAAAACAATGAACATAAGGAAATAATTTAATTCTGTTCATTTTCCTTAATAATAACACCGCGTTTAGCCATTTCATTGATATAGACATCACCCGGCACTACTTTCTCTGGAGGATGGACTCCTTTGTCTGGAATCGTACCACTGCCAATCATCTGAGCAACGACGGATATTGTATTTGCAGTTGCTCTTGCCATTGCTGTTACATTCGTCTTTCTATCTTTATGTGTTGTCATTTCATATTCATAGGTTCGATGTTCTCCTTGTTTCTCACCGGATACGATTACCCGCAATAATACAACATCATCTTTATCTCCAAGCTCTACAATTGGGTCCAATACTTTTAGAAATACGTCGCGTGGGCTAATCCGTTTCCCATATACTTCTACCTCATAGCCCGCCTTCGTTAAATTCAAATCAACGAGTAATTTGAATTTTTCTGCATGGCCTGGATATCGGATTGTTTTATACTCTAATGTTTGCAGATTGGGATACGTTAAGGACAATGTTGAGGTTCCACCTGAAGTATGAAAGGCCTCCAATGGTCCAAATCTTTCAAAATAAATGGGTTCTACTTCGGATAATGACGGAACTTCCTGTTTCATTCCATTTCGAATAATTAAGGAAGGATCTGTATAATGATCGAATACACCCTCCATTGAAAATACGTGATAATATTCTAATGGCGGCTGAGGTTTCAATGGAATCCCGCCTACATATAATTTTACCGAATCCACTTTATCCAATTTACTGGCACCATAGCCAGCGAGAATATTAATCATGCCTGGCGCAACACCAAGGTCGGGAATTAGTGTGACCCCTGCTTTCTCTGCTTCCTTCCCTAATGCAAGCACCCTGTCGGTCATATGGCCAATATGACCGCCTAAATCAACGGAATTAACTCCTGCTTTTATTGCTGTTTTTGCTACAATTTCATTGAATGAATAAAACAGTGCATTGATGATTACATCGAATTTCTGAATATATTGCGCCAGCTCCTGCTCATCTTTTGCATTCACTTGATATGCTGTTAGCTTCGGTGATTTCAAATGCTCGCAAACCTTTTGCGCACGTTCAAAATCAATATCCGCTATTCCAACTTTCGTAATACCAGCACTCCCGACCAAATCACGTGCTGCTTCTTTTCCCATTAAACCAGAACCGAGCACCCCTACCTTCATCAAATCCCCCCAGTAACTTTACTCTACATCTATTTGTGCACGTTGCAGCTTACCACTGTAATCCACGTAAACTGCTTTCCATTCCGTAAACACATCGAGTGCTTGGATACCAGAATCACGATGTCCATTTCCCGTACCTTTTGTCCCGCCAAATGGCAGATGAATCTCCGCACCTGTTGTTCCCGCATTTACATAGACAATTCCCGTATCGAGATCACGCTGTGCTTTAAACACACGGTTAATATCATTCGTATATATCGAGCTTGAGAGACCATATTCCACACTATTATTCACTTCGATTGCTTCTTCAAAGCTTTTTACAGGGATTAAGGAAACTACTGGACCGAAGATTTCCTCCTGTGCAATTCGCATCTCTGAATTTACATCAGTAAACAATGTTGGTGAAAAGTAATTTCCCTTCTTAAGCCCGGCACCTGTCAGTTCATAGCCACCCTCTAGTAGTTTCGCACCTTCGTTTTTGCCAATCTCAATATAGCTTTTGATTTTTTCCAATCCCGCTTGGTTAATTATCGGACCAACCCTGATCGACTCATCCAAACCATTACCAATTGTCAGCTTTTCCATAGCACTACGAAGGTGCTCTTCCAATGCACCTTTCACCTTTTCATGGACAATTACACGACTGCATGCAGTACAACGCTGTCCACTCGTTCCGAATGCACTCCATAAAATCCCCTCTACCGCTAAATCCAAATCCGCATCATCCATAACGATGACAGCATTTTTTCCACCCATTTCAAGGGACACCTTCTTCAACTGCCTGCCACATGCAGCAGCAATATTCCTTCCAACATCATTTGATCCAGTAAAAGAAATGACCCGAATATCTGGATGCTCCACCATTGCATTGCCTGCTGTTCGACCAGAGCCATATACGACATTGATGACACCCTTTGGCAGACCTGCTTCTTCAAAGATTTTTGCCAATTCATATGCCATGATTGGTGTTTCCGTTGCTGGTTTCCACACGACTGCATTTCCAGCAACAATGGCCGGAAATGATTTCCAGGTTGCAATTGCTATCGGAAAATTCCATGGGGTAATTATCCCAACAACGCCAACGGGTGCACGCTGGCTCATTGCAAATTTATCTTTTAATTCTGCAGGTGTCGTTTGCCCAAATAAACGCCTGCCCTCTCCAGCCATATAAAATGCCATATCAATTCCTTCTTGCACTTCTCCACGTGCCTCTTCAATCACCTTGCCATTCTCCTGTGTCAAAAACTGTGAAAGCCTTTCCTTTCTTTCCTTCAAAAGGTATCCGACGCGATACAATACTTCTGCCCGCTGTGGCGCCGGAACTAGTGCCCATTCCTTCTGTGCTTTTTTGGCTGCAGCAACAGCCTCATCAACATTACGTTCACTAGATAAGGGAACTTGAACAATCGCTTCTCCTGTCGCAGGGTTTACAACAGAAGAAAAAACACTACCTTCCACCCATTCTCCGTTAATAAAGTTAGCTAATTTTTCTGTTTCTAATTGAACTGCCAAAAAAACCCCTCCCAATTACAAGTTGATTATTATCGAATCGTCCAGTTTGCCAATATGTAAAATCATTGGACCAATACATTCCTGCACTTAGAAATGAGAGAAACGGACTTTTAAATTCATGATTTGGTATCGCTTACTTTTTTCTTATCAATTAAGAACCGACTGTATATTTTTTATATAAACAGCCCATCTCTCTCCCGGAATCAGCGTGAGGAATATCATCACTATCATTATAAATTAATGTCCAAATTTTTACAATTGTTTTAAAATATCAAAAATATTACGTAAAGATAATTACTTGTCTAAAGCCACCTCTTCCCTATTGGCCTTCCTTAGCAAGCCGTATAAAATAATTAGAGCGAGAACGACGGTTACTAATCCTAACCAAACACTACCAGTAATGCCTAGCGTTAAATAGCCAATACCGGCAATTCCAGCAGCAACAAAAGCATATGGTAATTGGGTTGTTACATGATCAATATGGTTACAGCTAGAACCCGTCGATGAGAGAATCGTAGTATCCGATATTGGTGAACAATGGTCACCAAACACCGCTCCAGCTAGCACTGCTGCCATCATCGGTAAAAGCAAGGTCACATCAGTTGCTACGGCAATTTCACCAGCAATTGGCAAGAGAATTCCGAACGACCCCCAAGAGGTACCAGTTGCAAAAGCAATGAACCCCGCAATGATGAAAACAATTAATGGTAAAATCATCAAACTAAGATTGGAAGATTGCACTAGCCCGGCAAGATATGTTCCTGTTCCGAGTAAATCGATCAAGGTTGCAATAACCCAGGCAAAAATAAGAATCGTGAATCCAGGTAACATCGATTTTGTTCCTTTTATTATTCCTAAAATAAAATGTTTAGCCGATAGGTTTTTCCCTTGATAATGACGAATAAATAATAGAAAGGTTACCACGATGCCAATTATTCCACCCCATAGTAATGCAACTGATACATCCGCACTTCCGAAGATATTCATCATCGTTCTCTTGCCTTCAACTAGACTAAGTCCACTAAAATAAATGGCACTAATTGTAGCAACAAAGAGTGTTGCAATAGGAATTAGTAAATCACTTATTCTACCGGAATCACTAGCAGGTAATGTGTTGACCCCTCCCTTCGTTTCCTTCATTTCCGCACGAGAGACCTCTCCTGTTTTCATTGCATGCTCCTCATGAATTTTCATTGGTCCAAAATCTGCTCGACTAAGGGCAATAATAACTACCATCCCAAGCGCTGCCCAAACATAGAAATTCATTGGAATCATTTGAATAAATGCTCCAAGTGCCGTATATTCTGTAATGTTTTGTGTTACAAAAATTGTCCCAATGATGCCGACAATATATGCTCCCCAACTAGATATTGGCGCAACAACACACACTGGAGCTGCGGTAGAGTCAACAATATATGCGAGCTTTGCTCTTGAGACCCGATGCTTATCTGTCACTGGTTTCGCGATTTGCCCAACTGCTAAACTATTGAAATAGTCGTCAACGAATACTATAATTCCAAGGATTAATGTCATAATCTGTGCACCTGAACGTGTTTTTACCCGGCGAATCATCCATTCTGCAAATGCCTTTGTCCCACCCATCATACTCATGAAAGCAGTTATTATCCCTAGCATTAATACAAATAGTAAAATATACACATTCCAAGTATTTACAGCTCCGTCAGCATAAAACACACCACTAAATGCATCCCATATAAGCTTTAATGCACCTGGTATATTAAAACTATCCACAAAAAGCGCAGCGGCAATAATACCTACACCTAGTGAAATCAAAACCCTTTTCGTTAGTAAAACCATCACGATTGTTAATAACGGTGGCACTAAAGACCAAATTGTCCCTTCCATCGCTATCCCCCATTTTTATCGAGCCATATTTTACTTTCAGGTATACATGGTCCGATGTCTGCTTAGCTCTATATCATGAACAAAATCCCCCTTTTCTGTTATTGTACTTTATTCTATTTTTAACAGGCCTCTTTTATACGTGCAATAGTGAGCCTCCTGCTTATATGTGAGGGTTATCAAGCTTTAGGTCTGGCCAATCAAGCCGCTCGGGAAATACAATGCTGGAGCAAAAATCGACATTTATTATATGATTCGATATATGACGACAAAAAAATACATAATATGCTTAATTTTATTAAGGACAATATCAAATGTTAGGGAGAAATGTTATAATGAAAAGATATTTTTCAACATAGAATCAACTCGAAAGTAGGGAAAGCATGCAAAAGGAAAAAGAACAATGGTCATCGAAAATCGGCTTTATTTTGTCATCTTCTGGAGCTGCGATTGGCCTTGGTGCGATATGGAAGTTTCCATATATGACGGGGATGAATGGTGGAGGAGCCTTTTTCTTATTATTTATCGCCTTTACCATCATAATTGGTTTACCGATATTAATTGCAGAATTCATTATTGGCAGAGGAGCTGAGAAGGAAGCTGTCAGTGCATATAAAAAACTTGCGCCAAATTCACTTTGGACCTTTATTGGTAAGTGGGGCGTTGTTGGTGCATTCTTACTTATGTCGTTTTATAGTGTCGTTGGAGGCTGGGTACTTGTTTATAGCGCACTATCTATCCCTGGATTAGTTATTAAGGATGCTGCTAACTATCCAGAGCTGTTTGCAACGATAACAGGAAGTCCTTTCATCACAATTCTAGGACTTGCACTATTTTTACTAATCAATATTATTGTCGTTTCGTTTGGGATTCAAGACGGAATTGAAAAGTCGAGTAAAATCTTAATGCCATTACTCTTTATCTTTTTCATTATCTTAGTCATTCGTTCGGTAACGTTTGAGGGTGCACTTGAGGGAATTCGCTTCTTCCTTCATCCTGACTTCTCCAAGCTTAATGCTGAAAATGTCTTGTATGCACTTGGTCATTCCTTCTTCGCTCTTGCTGTTGGTATTTCCGTTATGGTTACCTATAGCTCATATTTAAAGAAGGATGTAAGTCTGCCACTATCTGCTGGTTCAGTATCTGTTATGAATATTTTTGTTTCTCTACTAGCTGGATTGGCGATTTTCCCAGTCGTGTTTGCGTTCGGATTGGAGCCAACGGAGGGTCCTGGACTATTATTTATCGTCCTTCCAGAGGCCTTTGCACAAATGCCTTTTGGAGAAGTATTTCTTAGTCTATTTCTCTTGCTATTTTTATTCGCTGTTCTAACATCTTCATTTAGCATGTTGGAAATCATTACAGCAGCGTTTACAGAAAATAAAAATCGTTCACGTAAAAAAGTTGCGAGTATCGCTGGAATCCTCGTCTTTCTCGCTGGTATTCCAGCTGCATTATCATCAAATGTCCTCGCTGATTTTAAAATTTTCGGATTAACGGTCTTTGATGCAACTGATTATTTGGTAAGTAATATCATGCTTCCCGGTGGTTGTTTATTTATCGCCCTGTTTATTGGCTTTAAAATGGACAGGACCCTTGTTAGGCAAGAATTCTCATATGGGAACAACTTGTCAAACGGCATGTATCAAGTATGGTTTCAATTAATGCGCTGGATTGTTCCAATTACGATTATTTTCGTATTCTTAGGATCGATTGGAATTTTATAATTGATCCGGAACAAAATGTGAGGTGAAATACTAAATCACAGAGGATAGTACAAGTATTTTAACAGTTTAAAGGCTTCGAGATATCTTATTCTCGAAGTCTTTAAATTTCTGCACTAAAGTGTTGGATTAAGGAAATTATTTATTTATTTATGTATTCTTGTGTAAAATTTGTCCTAACGCCCATCCTTCTTTTTCCTATTCATGAATAACCTTATTTCTATACCGAATATCGAATGAAAAAAGTTTCATTTTTCATCTTTCTGTTATAAAGTATTATTGATAACGGGTCCTAGCAAGGAAAGACTATTTTGAAGCGCTTAAAGGCATATTTATACTATTGGAGGATGTATATGAAGATTGGCTTTATTGGGGCAGGAAAAGTAGGGGTATCCCTTGGAAAGTATTTAACCGAGCACAAGGTGAGTGTAACAGGGTATTACAGCAAAACTTTAAAGTCATCGATAGAAGCTGCGGAATTTACGAACACAAGAACATATGAAAAAGTCAGATATCTAGTGGAAGATAGTGATGCAATATTTTTAACAGTGCCAGACGGGATTATAAAAGAGGTATGGGAAAAATTGAAAGTGCTTCCAATTGAAAATAAGATAATTAGCCATTTCAGTGGCTCTTTAAGTTCGACAGTGTTTTCAGATATCAGCCGTTACGATGCATACGGTTATTCGATCCATCCTCTCTTTGCAATTAATGATAAATATAATTCATACAAGAAGCTAGCAAAATCCTTTTTTACAATGGAAGGGCATGAGAAATATCTATACCAACTGTCTCGTCTATTTGAAAGTGTTGGAAATCAGGTAGTAGTTATTCAAGCAGAGGAAAAAGTCCAGTACCATGCATCCGCAACTATGGTCAGTAATCTGTATGTAGGGCTCATTTCTCTTGGTGAGAAAATGCTGATTGATTGTGGCTTTACACGAGACCAAGCCCATAAGGCACTGACACCGCTAATTCAAGGAAATACAGAAAATATACTTTCATATGGACTAAAGGATGCGCTTACAGGACCAATTGAGCGAAATGATCATTTGACAATTTTAAATCATTTGCGGGTATTAAACCCGCCGGAAAGGGAAGTTTATAAAGTTCTATCCAGACAGGTTATAAAAGTAGCAGAAGCGAAACATAAAGACAGGAACTATGAAGAAATCAAGGGGGTTATAAAAGAATGAAAAACACCGTGACATCATTACAGAAACAAAAAAACGAAGGCGATAAAATTACGATGCTCACTTGCTATGATTATTCGATGGCAAAGTTAATGGATGAAGCTGAAATTAATATGCTATTAATCGGGGATTCACTTGGACAGGTCATCCTTGGATATGAAGATACATTACCAGTGACGATGGATGACATGATTCATCACACAAAAGCTGTTAGCAGAGGAGCAAGCAAGGCTTTTGTTCTAGCTGATTTACCATTTATGTCCTATCAAACCTCCATCTATGACGCTGTATTAAATGCTGGAAGATTAATTAAAGAAGGACGAGCAAATGGGGTGAAATTAGAGGGCGGTGCAAAAGTTTGTCCACAGATCAAAGCCATTGTAGAAGCATCTATTCCAGTTTGTGCACATATCGGTCTAACACCACAGTCTGTAAATGCTTTTGGCGGATTTAAGGTGCAAGGAAAAACCGAAGAAGCTGCGCGACAGTTAATGGTGGATGCCAAGGCAGTAGAGGCAGCAGGAGCATTTATAGTTGTTTTAGAAGGTGTGCCTGCAAAACTAGCAGAACTAGTTTCCAAAGAAATAAACATTCCGACAATCGGAATTGGCGCTGGTGCGGGTTGTGACGGTCAAGTGTTAGTATATCAAGATATGTTGGCAATCTACTCTGATTTTACACCAAAGTTTGTAAAACAATTTGCAAATGTAGGTGACATCATGAAACAAGCATTTCAGGATTATATTACTGAAGTAAAAGAAGGTTCGTTTCCTGCTAAGGAGCATACCTATACCATTTCAGATGATATCATTGATAAATTGTACTAAAGTGAGAAAGATTAAAGGAGCTAATTAAAAAATGCAGATTGTATCTACTATCAAAGAAGTAAAACACATTGTAAAACAGTGGAAAATTGAAGGACAGACCCTTGGTTTCGTACCAACGATGGGATATTTGCATGAGGGACACGGAAGCCTCATTACCGCTGCAAGACAAGAAAATAGTAAAGTGGTTGTTAGTATTTTCATAAATCCCATGCAGTTTGGACCAACAGAGGATTATGACAGCTATCCAAATGACTTAGAAAAAGATCGTAACGTTTGTGAAAGTCTTGGAGCAGATTTGATATTCCATCCTGCTCCAGAAGAAATGTATCCTAAAGACTTCTTTACTTATGTTGATATGTCTGTTTTAACTGAGGAACTTTGCGGCTTAAATCGTCCCGGTCATTTTCGCGGCGTTTGTACGGTTGTCAACAAGATGTTTAATATTATCCAACCTGATCACGCTTATTTTGGACAGAAAGATGCACAACAACTGGCTGTTATCAAACAAATGGTAAAAGATTTAAATATGAATATTGAAGTCATCGGTTGTCCAATTGTCCGTGAAGAAGACGGATTGGCAAAAAGCTCCCGGAATACTTACCTTTCTGCTATAGAAAGAAAAGCAGCACTAATATTAAGTAAAACCATTTTCATGGGAGAAAACAAAGTAAAAGAAGGAGAAACAGATGCTAAAAAACTGATTGCTGCCATGAAAGCCAATATTGAAGCAGAACCAATGGCTAAGATTGAATATGTAAAAGCAGTTGATGGTCTGACAATGAAACAAACCACGAGAATTAAACCACAGACATTGATTGCAATAGCTGTGTATATTGGAAAAACAAGACTGATTGATAATTTTATCGCGCATTAATGGGATTCAATATCCCACCTTTAGCCGTCAGGGATATTATAGCCCTTAAGTTCCTGATTCTGTTCAACTAACCATTAGGGAAGAAGTAAAATCCACACTGAATGAGGCTTCACTTGATCGTAAAACTAATTTTAGAAAGGAGTTTAACAACAGATCCAGAATACAGATGTTAAAAAGTAAAATTCATCGCGCCACGGTTGTACAAGCCGAACTGGATTACGTGGGTAGTATTATCATTGATGAAGATTTACTGAATGCTGCAGGTATTTTAGAATATGAAAAAGTACAGATTGTAGATATCAACAATAGTCAGCGTTTGGAGACTTATACCATTGCAGGGGAACGTGGAAGTGGCTTGATTTGTTTAAATGGCGCTGCTACTCGTTGTGTCAGTGTAAATGATAAAATTATCATCATGGCATATGCCGATATGACACCGGAAGAAGCTAAGGAACATAAACCAAAAGTTGTATTTTCATAAAGACAACCGAATCTCTTATATTACCAACTACGAAAAACACGGAAAACTATTTGATATCACAAAAGATAACCAGTTAGAAAATGTTTAAAAGATAATGAAGCATACATCTTAGTTAAACAGAATAGATAACTACCAAAATAATCAAAGTCATTAGAAAGCCGACTGATTTTTAATAGAATCAGTCGGCTTTATTGAACAATACTCTAGCATTAAATCCATCTGTTGGTTTAACAAATTTCGGCAGCAGTTTACTAACAACTGGGTTCGCAACAAGCGTTATTAAAAAATAATACCAATATCACCACACACTGATTTTATCATTTTATCACGTATTTGAGCTTTATTTCAAGAAGTGTCTGCGATTTTGAAACCTTTTTGTTATTAAACCGTAAGACTACTATGTAAAAAAGATTGGAGATGAATTTATGATCGGAATTTTAACAACTACTTTGCTCTCATTTATCTTATTCTTTGTTGTAGCATTGTATTTTGTAATTAAAAATAAAGATCGAGCAACAACATTAAAAGGCATTGGGATTGTATTTATTATCTTATTTATTGTAGAGGCAGTCATTGTTTACTTTGCAATGCCGGCAGTTACGATACCAAATATCACGATTGCTAACCTTATCATTGGATTTGTTGGAATGCTGTCTCTATATGGCATTACAATGACACAGCCATTTACTAAGGAGAGCAGACAATTTGACTCGGTAACGGCCGTCATTGTTATTGTGGCAATTTTGGCAATACCAACATTTTTCGTACTTGGAATCTTTGCATTAAATGATACGTATGATTCTATCGCAAAGAATGAAGTACCTGAAGCTAAGCCGCTCGATAAAAGCGCGACACCGATTGTTGTTTCGCCGGAGTCAGCTCGTAATAAAGTACAAAAATCAATGAGTGTTGTACCAAACACGCAATTCTATGATTTAGGAAAGCTTCAGGTCCAGAAAATTGGAGAGGATGTAGTCTTCATTGCACCTGTTGAGTTTACTGATTTCTGGCGTTATTTCCGCGGGAAAGAAACAGAAGGATACTTCACAATTTCTGCAACAGATATAAATGCACAGCCACAGTTTGTTGAAAGCAAGATGCGTTATACCAATTCAAGCTTTTTCAATCACAATATTAAGCGAGTGATTTATAGTGCATATCCAAATTATATTCAAAGTGGTGAAGCACAAATAGAAGTTGATGAAGATGGCAAGCCATGGTATGTGCAAACACTTTATAAACCAATCGGCTTAACAAATAAACCAGATATGTCGAAGCTGAATGTTGCAGTTGTCGATCCTGTAACAAGCGATGTATCCCTTTACGATACGACAGAAGCACCTGAATTCGTTGATGGGTCTATTAGCTCGGAAATGGCATCTGATGAAAATGAGTACTTTGGGAAGTTTGTTCACGGTTGGTTGAATTCCATCTTCGGTAAGAAGGATGTAAAAATTCCTAACGAATCCGGAACTGAAAGTAATGTAACACCAATATTTGATAATGATGGACAAATGCATTATTTTACCGATATGTCCTCACCTAAGGAAAATATTGATTCAGCTCTAGGCTACACATTAATTAATGCCCGAACTGGAGAACTCGTTTACTATAACGGGGATCAAAACAATGGAATAATGGATAGTAAAGGGGCAAGAGAAATCGTTGATAAGGAATTTCCAGAGAAGAACTGGGAGGGTTCCATGCCAATCTTATATAATATCGACGGAAATCCAACATGGGTAGTCAACGTGCTAGATCCTAATGGTCTCTTTAAACAATATGCCTATATCAAAGCAGCCGATTCTGATTTTGTTGTCTTTGGTGATACTGCAAGTCAAGCACTCGATGCATATCGTCTTGCACTTGTTCAAGACCCTAGTAATGTAGGCTCAACAGGCGAAGCTTCCACATTAGAAACGATTAATGGTGAAGTAAATCGTGTAGTTGTTACAACGCAAGAAACTGGGCAATTAATACAATTTTTATTAACTGACGACCAAACGATTTATACAATAAATGCTTCGAAGGCACCACTTGCTGTATTCATGCAAGCTGAAGACAGAGTAACGCTTGAAGCAAATGTTTTAGATAATGGAACGGCAATTGTGGAGTCACTTACAATTAAAGGTTTAGCTGAATAATAGATGACAAAGAAAGGGCAGCCCATAAATTCGGGTTGCCCTTCTTTTATCCTTAATTCTTCTCTAATTCTTCAATCAGCAATGATAGTTCTTCCCAGCGTTCCATTTTTGCTTCAAGTGCCGCTTCGACTGTTTGTTGTTCGGCAAATAATGTTTGCACCTTTTCTGCATCACTGCCTGCATCGACAATACCTGCTTGTAATGCTTCTATCTTTTCTTCCAGCTCCATAATTTCGTCCTCAATCTTATCCCATTCTCGCTGGTCATTATAAGAAAGTTTCTTTCTCGTTTTCTTTTGAGGAGCTTGCACTTTCACAGGCTTTTCCTGTATTGCTTCGTTTTGCTGCTTCTCTTCCAAATACTCACTATAATTCCCATAGTAATGGTTAACCTTACCGTTTCCAACAAATACAAATAGATGATCCACGACTCGATCTAAGAAATACCGGTCATGGGATACTGTAATTACAACACCCGGAAAATGATCGAGGTATTCTTCCAGTACACTTAATGTTTGTGTATCTAAGTCATTTGTCGGTTCATCGAGGAATAAAACATTCGGCTCGGTCATCAACACTTTTAATAAATAGAGGCGACGTCTTTCACCACCAGAAAGCTTGCGAATATAATTATATTGTTCCGATCTGTTAAATAAGAAACGCTCCAGCATTTGCTCCGCGGTGATTGTTTGCCCATCCTTTGTATAAATGACTTCAGCAACTTCTTTTATATAGTCGATAATCCGCTGGCTGCCATCTAGTTCTTCATCACCCTGCGTGTAGTAGCCAATCTTCACCGTTTCACCAATTTCAATTTCACCTTTATCTGGTGAAATCCGCTGGGCCATCATATTTAATAATGTGGTCTTTCCTGAGCCATTCGCTCCAATAATCCCAATTCGGTCTCCTGGTACAACGAGATGACTGAAATCGCGAAGCAAAATCTTATCTCCGTAAGACTTTTCAAGATTTTTAAGTTCGATTACTTTTTTTCCTAGTCTTGTTGACCCTACTTGAAATTCTACATTTTGCTTATTCGTGTCGAAAGATTTTTCTTTCATTTCTTCTACACGCTCAATCCTTGCCTTCTGTTTCGTCGACCGTGCCTTGGCACCTCGTCTAAGCCATGCAAGCTCACGTCGCAGTGTATTTTCATGCTTCTGTTCACTGCTCAGTTCCAATGCTTCTCGCTCAGCCTTTTTTTCAAGGAATATTTCATAGTTCCCCTCATAAACATACAGATTCCCTTTATCAAGCTCATAAATACGATTCGTTACCCGATTTAAGAAGTAGCGGTCATGGGTTACGAGTAATAGTGATCCTTTATATGTTTGCAGGAATTTCTCCAGCCATTCAACCGTTTCATTATCCAAATGGTTCGTCGGTTCATCTAATATTAATAAATCTGCTGGCTGAATGAGCGCCTTCGCAATCGCCACTCGCTTCCGCTGCCCACCAGAAAGCTCAGTAACTTTTTTATCAAAATCGGTAATTCCTAATTTTGTTAATACCGTTTTTGCTGTCGTACTTGCTTCCCATGCTTCTTCCTTATCCATTCGTTCCTGCATTTTCAGTAATTGCTGCTGTGCATTCTCATTCGCAGCATCCTTTTGAAGCTTGAGCAATGCCGCTTCATATGCACGTAATGTCTTCATGATTATCGATTCCCCGTAATAAATCTGTTCAATTACGGTCAAATCAGGATCGAGTTCTGGATCCTGTGCCAAATATTCAATTCGATAATCCTTTGCATGCTTAATCGTACCTTTTTCAGCTGATTCAATTCCAGCAATTACTTTCAAAAAGGTTGATTTCCCCGTCCCATTAACACCAATCACACCGATTCGTTCATATTCAGAAATCGTACATGTAATATCATCAAATAATACTTTATCACCGTACGATTTAGTTAAGTTCTCTATTGTAAGCATAACGTATTCCTTCCTCACACTTTATTCAAGACACACATAAAACAACTATTTCGATTGTTCTTTGCGGTTATGTAACCATGTTTTTACTACCCCAACGATTAAGAATAGCATCCACGATGTCACTAAGTAAAAGATTATTTTACTGCCTTCATTCATATCTGGAAAATAAAATGCCATTCCTAGCCATACCAGTGCAATTATTGCTAGCTGTCCAAGTAATAGTTTCATGTTTTCTCCCCCGTATTTGAAACGCTCTACCTTTCAGTTTAGCTTAGTCGCAGCTAAAATTCCACTCAGGCTTAAGCTGTAGCTAATATTTCTTACCTGATGTTATTATTGTAATCTATTATTTATATCATAACGCATTGTACATCAAAAAAAGAGCCAATTCGGCCCTTTTTTACGTACATTGATGTTAAATTAATTCTCGAATGCTTTTACTAAATTTGCCATTTCAATTGCAGATGCAGCAGCATCTGCTCCCTTATTTCCTGCCTTCGTTCCTGCGCGTTCGATTGCCTGTTCAATTGTCTCTGTTGTTAACACACCGAATATGACTGGTTTGCCAGTGTCTGTGGATACTTTGGCAACACCTTTAGCGACTTCATTACATACATAATCAAAATGTGGTGTTGATCCACGAATGACTGTTCCGAGCGTAATAACTGCATCATAATTCACATTTGCTGCCATCTTCTTAGCAATTAATGGAATTTCGAATGCACCTGGTACCCATGCTGTATCAATATTTTCTTCACTTACACCATGCCTTTTAAGTGTATCGATTGCTCCGTCCAATAATTTATTTGTAATGAATTCATTAAATCGAGCAACAACAATACCAACCTTTAAATCTGTTCCTACAACATTACCTACAAATACGTTTCCCATTTTCCATTCTCCTCTATTCCATTATCTATTTTTTATGCGTTTAAAGCAGTCTCGTTTTCTATTTTTTGCCGATACTCTATGAGATCGGCTATTGTGATTATTTTTAAATCGAGTTCCTTTGCCATCATTTTTAATTCCGGCAATCTAGCCATTGTCCCATCCTCATTAATAATTTCACAAATGACTCCTGAAGGAAATGCACTGCATAATTTCGCTAAATCAACCGCTGCCTCAGTATGGCCTGGCCTAGTCAACACTCCTCCCTCTTTCGCAATCAGTGGAAACATATGCCCAGGTTGTTTAAAATCTGTTATTTTTGCTTCTGGATCTGCTAACGCTTGAATCGTTCTAGATCGTTCCAATGCACTTATACCTGTTGTTGTATCATTATGATCAATGGACACGGTAAAAGCAGTCCCGAGTGGATCTGTGCTTTTATCTACCATCATCGGTAGGCCGATGCTTTTTGCATGTTCTGCTTCGATTGGAACACAGACGAGCCCTTTTCCATGTGTAATCATGAAATTTATCATTTCCGAGGTAGCTTTTTCAGACAATGCTACAAAGTCACCCTCATTTTCTCTATCTTCATCATCAACGACAATAATTGGCTTTCCATTTTTTAAATCGATGAGTGCCTCTTCAATCGTATCAATCACAATAATCTCTCCTCACATGAATCCATTATTTACTAGAAATGTTTGATTAATGCCTTCTTTTGGTTGTGTGTACTCATTGTGCAGCATGTTCTGCACATATTTCGCGAGCATATCACATTCAATATTAACGATATCTCCCTTGCCCTTAGATCCTAAAATCGTTTCCGAAGCCGTGTGAGGTATCAGCGATATCGTAAATGTATCCTTGCTCACTGCAAATAGAGTTAGGCTTATGCCATCAACTGTAATCGAACCTTTATGCAACAAAAACTTCGCCAATTCTTCTTGTATCTTTATTTCATAATAAATCGCATTTTCTTTCTTATATTTTGCTACAATTTCGCCTATGCCATCGACATGACCTGAAACAAAATGGCCGCCAAACCTGCCATTCGCTGCCATCGCTCGTTCCAGGTTCACACTCGAACCCGTTCTCAATTCATGCAATGTTGTTGCTTTCAGCGTTTCTGGCATCGCATCAACTTGAAAACTGTTGGCATTAAAATCGGTGACCGTTAAGCAGATGCCATTGACCGCAATACTATCGCCAATTTCCACATCTTTAACTACTACCTTTGAATCAATTGTTAATTGCACCGCCTGCATTGATACTTGGTGAACCCGCTTTACGGTTCCTTTTTCTTCTACAATTCCAGTAAACATCATCTTCCTCCTTCCTGTTCTGCTATTCATTTCTAGGGGTGTTTATTTTGAAAATAGGAAAAGCCCCTGAGAATTCTCAGGGGCTTAGTGATTTAGAATTTTAGTAAGCATGTAATCTAAATAAATTGAATAATAGAAACACATCGTTTATTTGTACCAAAATTAGGTACAAATAAGCAATACAATTCATCATCAAATAATGGCATGCCTAAAATTCCTTCTCTCATCCAGACTTTAACTGTCGGTTCTGGAGTTACACCAGATCAGCCATACGGTTAGAAAACCATACAGGTCGCGGACTTAGATATCGTATCATTACCGCCGATTGGGAATTTCACCCGACCCCGAAGGAATATTGCGTATTTAATTTTTTGAACAATACGAGTATAACACTATTTACTCTAAAAATCCAAAAAGTATGCTTTGAATAAATTAGTAAGGGTGTCCGTGGTTCTGCTAATATTATTTTTTTACGTGATGATATTTCTACCCTCCCGCTAATTCTTTTGATGAGATCACCGCGCCCCATATATTTCCCCTAAGATAAAAAGCTACCAAGAAGTTCTCTCTAGCGTTTTAATCCATCTTTTCAAGCTCTTCAGTCATCATGTTATAACTCATCGCTCCGAACAATTTAAAACGGATTATTCCATCTGAATCAATCATAAAAGTAGTTGGGATTGGATTAATTTTATATAGTTTTGATATTTCTCCCGATTTATCTAGTCCTACTGGAAACGTTAATCCGAACTCATTTACGAATGTAGTAATATCGTTTTGGCTCATTTCCGAATCTGTTAGATTAACGGCGAGTACTATAATATCTTCATTTTCATGAAGCTTCTGCATATCAGGCATTTCCACTCGACAAGGCGGACACCATGTTGCCCAGAAATTCAACATCACGCGCTTTCCGCGTAGATCCTTAAGTTTTACCCTTTCTCCATCTAAAGATTGTATTTCAAAATCAGGGGCGATATTGCCAATTTCAGTCCCTACCGTATCATCTGCGTTTGACAAATCAGTAAACCCGATACATGAAATACATGTCACAAAAATGATCATTATTATTATTTTTTTTACCATGACATAATCCTCCAATAGCCTTCGTGATTATAGTTTGTCCATCGCTATTTCGATTCATGCAGTGGATTCTATTGAATATATTAATCAATCGTTGTTATACTTTATTTATCTAATTCGAAAAATTCTTTATATATAGGAGATGGAATGATGGGATTACAAAAGGGAAAAGAAAATTGCATTATTGATGTTGAAGGTGTAAAGGTTGGACATGTTACTTTATACGAAAGAATCGATGATGAAAATAATATTTGTACTGGGGTGACAGCAATTCTTCCTCATTCAGGTAATCTGTATCGAAAAAAGGTTTACGCCGGAAGTGCGGTTATCAATGGATTCGGCAAAACGGCTGGACTTGTCCAGCTCGAGGAGCTTGGATTGCTTGAATCGCCGATTATGCTGACCAATACGTTTAGTGTCGGCGCTGTTATGCAGGGTACATTGCAATACATGCTTGAACAAACAGAAGAAATTGGTGACACGACGAGTACGATTAATCTTGTTGTTGGTGAATGCAATGATGGTTATTTAAATTCGATTCGGCTTCAAGCAGTAAAGCCTGAGCATGCGGTAGATGCTATTCGCGCCGCAACAACATCTCCCGTTGAAGAAGGTGCGATTGGCGCTGGTAAAGGGATGGTTTGCTTCGGGCATAAGGGTGGTATTGGAACTGCATCTCGAATTGTGGAGGTTGATAATCAGCATTATACGGTTGGCTCTCTTGTTCTAAGTAATTTTGGAAAAAGAGAGCATGCACTATTTGCTAATTTAGATTCAAAAAAACTCGATACACCAGATGGCTCTATCATGATGATTATTGCGACAGATGCTCCACTATATGACCGACAGCTAAGAAGACTTGCTAAACGCTGTGCAATAGGCATTGGCCGAACAGGCAGCAATATCGATAATGGCAGTGGTGATATTGCTATTGCATTTTCCACCGCAAATACATATGACCATCATGAAAATAAACCGTTTGAATCTATTGAGTTTATTAGAGATGATCACCCATTGATGAATCAGTTATTCCAAGCAGTGATAGAGGCAACAGAAGAAGCAGTAATTCGTTCATTAGCATTTGCCGAAACGACAAAAGGAAGAAAAGGAAGAATTGTAGAGAAGGCACCGATTTAGATTGAGCTGGAACTAGTGTACACAAGCAATCAGCACGAAGATGAAATTCCCCCCAATTGCTATATTAAGCAATTGGAGGGAATTTCTAATGCTGATTGAAGTACCCTATCCATATTCGCCAAATTATTTCGACTTAGCAAAAAACGACTTAGGCACATCCGCTTCAAACGACAATACCTTCCCTGTCGTCGGATGAGTAAATGCCAAGACTTTCGCATGGAGTCCAAGTCTGCGAATCGGATTTTCCTTTGAACCATATTTTTTATCGCCAACAACTGGGTGTCCTAAATCCTGCATATGCACGCGAATTTGGTTTTTTCTACCAGTTTCGAGCTGAAGCTCTAGCAATGAAAAGTCTTGATTGGCTTGAATTAAGCTATAGCGTGTAACGGCAAGCAGCCCGTCATTTGGGGTATGACTTGAGTAAACTAAGTGTGTCTTGCTTTCTCTTAACCATGACTTCATATAACCTTTTTCCTCAGTGACTTTTCCTTCAACTAATGCAACATAGGTACGTTCCTTAACCACCGTGTTCCAATTATTCTGCAATGTCTTCTTAGCCTGCTCATTTTTTGCAAATAGCATCACACCTGAAGTATCCTTGTCCAAACGATGCACGACAAAAATTCGATTCTCAGGATCCTCATTTCTCACATATTCCATCAATTGATGATGTGCTGTTGATTTCTTTTCCTTTGCAGTCGCAATCGATAATAATCCTGCTTCTTTATTAATGACGATGATATCGTCATCTTCATATTGAATAGACATGCCGATTAAAACACTTTCCTTAATTGCGGCTTTGTTTTTCAGAATTTTAACTGTTTGTCCTGGATATAGTGGATAATTATATTTTGTTTCAAGATGGTCATCCACAGTGACCTGACCACGTGCAAGAATTGATTTAACTGAATTCCTGCTTCGATTGGACATTACCTTTAATAGGAAAGCTAATAATTCCGCTTCTTCCTCTACTTTATATACGAATGATTTTGCGTCATGTCGATATTTGTTTGACATTTGAAAACTCCTTTTTAATGCGTGTTCAAAAAGGAGGATAAAAAGGACCGAAAAGATCGAGGCAGCGCAGCTCCCCGCAACGGGCTTCCACAGGATGTGGTGACTTCTACGTTGTCCACAGGACGTGGACGTTTTTAGTAGAAGTTCCTTGACTGTTTTAGCGTGAGTAGCGGAAAAGCAAGCTAACGAAGAGATTCGATGTGTCATTTTTACCTGACTTTTTGAACATCCTCTATTAATAGAAAAAAATGTTAAGTTGGAACTACTTCTACATGTAGTTTAACTTAACATTATAGATAATATTATTTATATGCAAATTTTAATCTTCATCCTTGATATCAATATCCTCAGGAATTGGCTCATTTAAGTAATCTTGAATCATTTGTTGATATTTTTCAACCTGCTCAAAATGAGTTGTAAATTGTTCTTTATATATTAGGTAGTCATTCCCGTCATAGACGGCGCGAATTTTACCTTCCATTATTAATGCTGCAACATTCTTCACACTTATTGATAAATACTCAGCAGTTTCCTGAACAGTTAGGTACATACTCTATGGAACCTCTCTTATTCTTCTCTTTAAACACTTAGTACATCCATGTATGCAGAATTGCCTTCTAGTTTTTGCTTGGCATAGGGGCAGAGTGGAAGGATTTTCTTCTCTTCTTCTCTAGCATATAATACAACTTGCTCCAGTAATTCTCCTGCAATACCTTGACCACGAAGATCTTCCGAAACATAGGTATGATCAATGACTATTCTGCTATTCCCAGATTGCACAAACGTCATCTCAGCAATTGGATTTCGAATATCGTCTCCAATATAAAATTTATTTTCCCCTTTATTTATTGTAGTCATAACTGTTCCTCCTATTAAATAAAGCCTACCTATAATAGTATACCTTATTTTTTTACTATTTCTAGGATTATTTCTTCATTAATTAATGAATTATTTACAATATCTTAACATTTTTCTGCTATAATTATCCAAAACAGTTCAAAAGTACTATTTAAATTTACATATGATAAGGGGAATTTGATTTCTATGAAACAATTTTCTAATAGATTACTGGGAAAGACTACACTGCGAACGAGATTATTAATACCATTCGTTACCTTGATGATAATTGCAGTTGTTGCGGTAGGAGTTTCTTCATACATACAAGCAAAGAATATAACAACGACTACCATCGAGGACAGACTCGCTCGTGAAACCGAATTAATTGACTACATTGCTGAGCTCTTGAACTTTACATATGTAGGTCAAGATGATTATTTCATGCAGCAATTGAACGGTAATATCCGTACACAAAAAAAACAGCTTGAAAAGGATGGAATCGAATCAGACTACTTTTATATTACAGATTCCACTGTTACTCCTTTTCCCATTAGTGAAAAAACATTACCAGAGATACCTGATTCTTTAGTAACACATATTACGGAAGAGAAAAATGGCCAAATACAACGAACAATTGATGGAGAGAGGTATTCTATTTCCTACCAAGAAATGGAAGAGATAAATGGAATTTATTCTGTAATCGTTCCGACAAGTTCATTTATGGGACCAATTAATGATATGGGTTTTCTTTCAATTGGAATTATTGTAGTGAGTATTGTAATTTCTACCCTCTTGATTATCCTATTTGTTAGATCCTTGACGAAGCCACTCTCTAGCTTGAGTAAGACCATGCGTGAAGTGCGTAAGGGGAATCTTAATTCAAATGTAACACTTAAGACGACAATCCCAGAGTTTATTTCACTCCACAAGAGCTATGACTCGATGATTAACCATATGCGAACAATGGTCAATCAACTAAAGAGTACAACAGTCGAGTTGGATCAAACAGGAGAAGATTTAAAAGTGTCTTCCGATAATGCACTACAATCAAGTCATGATCTAATTGAATCGATAAATGTCGTCAAAATTGGTGCAGAGCAAACAGCGACAAGCTCGGAAAATAGTGTTAGTAATTCCATGGCGATGAAGCATCGTATTGAAGAAATGATGAATAGCATGAATGTTGTCTTTTCTAGTTCAGAAAGTATGGGTACTTCTGCAGTATATGGAGAAAAGAATATCTCGGAATTAATCACAACAATCCGTTCTTTCGAAAAGGATTTTGGACACTTAACAAAAACGATTAAACAAGTTAATGACTACTCAAAATCGATTTCGAAGCTTGTAGGTTTAATTCAAGGAATTGCTGAGCAAACAAAATTATTATCTTTAAATGCAGCAATCGAGGCGGCACGGGCTGGGGAAGCTGGTAAAGGGTTTTCTGTTGTTGCTAATGAAGTTGGTAAGCTTGCGGAACAATCATCATCCGCTGCCAACGATATTACAAACTCCATTTCTAATATGGAGGGAATCACTGCAAATGCAACGAAGGAATTTGAACAGATGCTGAAAAAAACGAGTACGAATATTTCAATGGCCAATCAATCAAAAGAATCATTTGATGAATTGATGAAGGAAATAACGGAAGTAACCGCGAAATTAGAAGGAATGCAAGGGGAATTACATCACTTCGGTGAACTGTTACCTAACTTAGAAGTAACAGCTGAAGAGTTTGCATCTATTTCCCAGGAAACATTGGCAAGCGCAGAAGAAATGCTCTCCAGCAGTGAGCACCAATACAAGCAAATGGAAAACACCCACCAAATTGGTTTAAAGCTAACTGGCTTATCCAAATCCTTATCAGGGATAACGAAAATGTTTCATGTTTAATAGTTCTAGTAAAAATCAGCAACCCTAGATAAATAGGATTGCTGATTTTTTTGTTTCTGAAATCTTTAGGTATGCTTCCCTGCTATCTTTCAGATCTAATCATATACCATCGAGAGATTTCATTATTTCATTTTTAGTATTAAGCATTACTACCTAAATAATTTAAAATTTGTTCATAAACCTCTTCTGTTCTTTCATCAGATACTAAATGCCCCGTTTCTTTGTAAATAACCAGATTCGCATTCGGTAAATCCTTAACTAAACGCTTACCGATATTTACAGGAACGACACGGTCTTCTTCTCCCCATATTAGTAATGTTGGCGTTTGAATCGTTTGTAATTGAGCTGTTGTTAAGTCACCTTCTCGATACCTCAATAATCGAACCATGGACTTATAGAAGTTCTTTTCCTTCAAAGGTCTGCCGAATTCTCTAATATGGTCCTCAGTAATTAATGCTTGGTTATAAAATACATTTTGTAAGTTTTCTTTTATATTCTTCTTTTTAATATGCAATTCAACCGCTAAATAAAATAACGGGAGATATGAACTATAAATTAGAAGTTTATTGGCACTTTTTAAATACCCGGAACTACATAATAAAATTAGTTTCGTTACCTTGTTCGGAATCATTCTTGCAGTGTTTAAGGCAATTTGGCCCCCCATCGAATGACCAATAATACTAACCTCACCCAGTTTAAAATATTGAATACATTCTGCAACAATTGTTGCATAATTAGAATAGGAGTAAATGAAGGCGGTTGATTTTTCACTTCGACCAAAACCTGGTAAATCAATCGCGATGATCGAATAATGCTTTTCTAATAAAGGTATGAGCCGGTAGAAAGTATAGGTTGATGACACGAAGCCATGGATTAATATAATTGGCGGTTTACCGTTCAATATGTATTCACAATAAATCCTTACTTTTCCGATAGTAATCATTTCTCTTGATAACTTACTTTGCTCCATATTTTCACCTTGCTCTTAGTAATTTCCCTTATTATTTACAATGAAAAGTAAATCATACAGTGATTATTTCCCTGAAAAAATTAAGTTCTAATTACATAAAAGTAATTTTTGGCAGCGAGCTTTGCTTAGAACCTTAACTGCAATTTTCATTAAGAATGATTCATACTTTCTTAATTACCAAAAAAGCTTGCCGAAAAACCTTAAAGAATTTTTCAGCAAGCTTTATTTTAGTTTTTTAACGATTTGCAAAAGGTTTAATCCTATTGCACTTCCATTCGTAAATCACCTGTTTTGGCCCACCCCTTCGAAATCAAGGAATGATATACAACAACAGAGATAATTGCTGGTAGAACCACACCAATTACGATATACATGGCAAGGACGCTAACACCTTGGTTTGCAAGAATATTTAATGGTGCGATAAATGAATTCAAACCAAGTCCAGCAAGCTGGTAAGGAACCTCAAAATCAAATACTAAAATTGCAATCGGTGCACAGATCACCGAAGATAAAAATGGACCTACAACCAATCGTGGGTTTTTTACCAAGTTCGGCACTTGTACTTTCGGCGTTAAAAATGACTGCGCAATATTTGCTCCTAAATCATTCTGTCTAAACGACATTGCCGTCCAGCCAGCAAACTGTGCAGTACAACCGATTAATGCCGCAGCACTTGAGACAGGATCAAGCTGAAGCGCAATTGCAATTGCTGCTGAAGATGCAGGTGACATTAGGAATATACTCCATACAAGGGCGATTACAATTGAGCCAATTAGTGGCGATCCTGAAACAGAATTAGCAATAAATGCACTTAAAGATTCTAATAATGGTGTCGTAATCGCTGCTAGTCCTACCCCAGCAACCCCACCAATGAAAATAGCTGCAAACGGAATTGCAAGCATATCCAGTTTTGTCTTTCCTGTCACACGCTTTCCAACCCAAATAGCAATAATTGCAGCTAATACAGCACTAATAGGTTGTCCCGTTGTAAGTACCATTGCGCCTTCTGCATTCACTGTTAAGGCATTTGCACCTACTGTACTCGCAGCCATTGCACTGAAAATAACGAGCGTATTTCCCCCAAGCTGATATGCCATTCCTGCACCAATAGCTGGCGCCAGCATTAATTGCGCTGTCAAACCTATTGTCGCAAACCCTTCCCAGCCAGTAAATGTAGAAAACGTTTCGATTAAAAGACCTATCCCTAACGTTACTAATACGGCATTAGCTAGTCCTATAGACGCTTTGTGCATCCGATCAATGATGTATCTCTTCGTTGATTGCTTCATTTTCTTTCCCCCATTGTTATAAGAATTATCGTTTTCTTTAGATTGCTAAAAATAAAAAACCCTCCGTTATGGATGGACGCTAAACTAATTATGCTTGTGCGCCTCGTTTATGTAACGCGAAGTGGACTCAAACTAAATTCCATCGAATGGAAATATTTCAGTCCTTAGCATAATAAGTTAATAATGATGTGATTATTTTGATTTTTCTGTTTATAACACTTCATGTCGATCTTCTCTCTTTGCTGATTGTATTGACATAATAATAGAGCTTTTTTATATAGTGTCAATTGTCATTTTATTCTAAAAACTATATAAGCGCTTACAATATTAAATGATTAAAGGCTTAAATATTCATATCCATATCGACTAAAAAATGGTAAGATACAATCTGAATACAATTGAAATTAGTAAGAAGGTGGAAATTTGACAACAAAGGATACAATACAAGTCAATAAACCGAAGAATGATTTAAATTTACTTGTCCTCACTTGGCCGATTTTTATCGAGATTTTTCTATTTATGCTGATGGGGCTAGCAGATACATTCATGTTAAGTGCTGTTTCCGATGATGCGGTTTCTGGAGTTGGTGCATCCAATCAATTTCTGCAAATCGCCATTTTAATTTTACAAGTAATTGGTAGTGGTGCTTCCATTGTCGTAGCACAATATATTGGCTCCAGACGATACAAAGAGGTTTCAAAGATTGCAGCAACAGCAATTGCATTAAATCTAGTAATAGGAATTATTATTAGTATTATTTTCCTCGTGTTTGGCAGTTACATGCTTCAAGCCCTTAATTTACAAGGAAACGTGTTTGAATATGCAAAAAGCTATTTAGGCATTGTTGGCGGGGCAATTTTCTTACAGGCATTAATCAACTCTTTGTCGGCAATTATTCGTGTACATGGATTTACCTTAGCTACGATGTTCGTATCCCTTGGAATGAACATTATCCACGTTGTTGGTAACTACTTACTTATTTTTGGTAATTTTGGTTTTCCTGAGCTTGGAGTCGAAGGTGCTGCTATTTCTACGATTGTTAGTCGCTTTCTCGCACTGCTTGTGTTCTTCTGGCTCTTTTACAAGATTTTAGAAGTAAAAGTTAAGATAAATTATTATTTTTCATTATCAAAGGATTATATTAATAAAATCCTAAAGATTGGTATTCCTTCTGCTTTCGAACAGGTAATGTACCAGTCCTGCCAGATTGTCTTTCTCTATTATGCGACATTCCTTGGCCCAAGCTCATTGGCAGCACGGCAATATGCAACGAATATTTCGATGTTTATCTATCTTTTCGCATTGGCAATTGGCTTAGGTACAGCAATTATTGTTGGGAGATTAGTAGGTGCTAGAAGGAGTTTGGAGGCTTATAACAGTGTTTGGAGAAGCGTTCGCTGGGCAAGTGGCGCAACATTAATCGTTGTTATCCTCGTTATTGTTTTCCGGGTGCCGATAATGGAATTATTCTCGGATAATCCAGAAATTATCAAATTAGGTTCAGACGTTTTACTGCTTAGTTTTCTGCTAGAAACAGGAAGAACAATCAATATCGTATTAATCAATTCTCTTCGTGCTGCAGGTGATGCGAAGTTCCCTGTACTAATTGGTGCGTTTTCGATGGTTGCAATGAGTCTGCCACTCGGATATTTCCTCATCTTCTATTTGGATCTAGGGCTTGCTGGAATATGGCTGGCAATCGCAGCAGACGAATGGACGCGTGCGACCTTTATGTTCTTTAGGTGGCGGAGTAGGAAGTGGGAAAAATACGCGTTGGTTGAACAGGATCAATCTGCTGCGTCCGTTATTGAATAGATACTTTAAGAAGTTCCCATACAGTATCGTATTGCTTAAATAGCAATACGATAATTAACAAATAAATAACGCTTGGATAATAAAATCCAAGCGTTATTATTATGATTTATTTACTGGGGTATTCCATTATTTTTCTAATGTGACTAAGATTTTACACTCTAATCTCATTAGATTTTACCATTTTCGACTTCCTCTTTTTCCAATTCCTTTTTAAACCGTTTAATCTTCTTCATTGCCCATTCATAATGACTAGAAGTATTCGCGATAAAATATGTACCTAGGGAAGTCGTTTTCGTCCAACGGTAATACTTTTTCGTAAATAGCTCATCATTATCATGCTTGTTGATTAACTCCATCATTCGTAAATGACTTTCATTTAATTTTTTTATTGCATTGGTTAAACTTGTTTCTTGATACTTTTTCCAAATAACTTTATTTAAGTCAGGTAATGTTCTCCAAGTATATCCAGGGGCAGGCATGATTGGCTTCTCCCCTGCCATTCCCTCGGTATACCACTTCTCCATCATCAAATGCCATTCATGCAGATGTGTTAAAACGTCGCGAATGTTTCGATCACGGTCTTCAAATGGAAATTCAGATTCTAGGTGATTTGCTGGAATAGAGTTTACTAAAGCCATTAACTCCGTGAACTTTTCATCATTAACTGCTATCAGTTCGGATTTTGTCTTCGGTCTTGGCATTCGTATCTCACCCTAAAAATCTTACAATAAATCCCTTCTCAAATCTTCTGCAGATCTTGGTGATAAATAAATCGGTGGCACATCGAATACTGTTTTAGCTCCTGCTTGTCCCTCTTTGTGCAAGCGATATGCTGCTCTCGCATATGCCACAAGAACACTAGCTGTAAATTCCGGATTGCTACCGAGCTTAAGTGAGAATTCGATAATTTGTTTGTTTTGATCCGCACCTGTTTCCCCGCCACGAATAACGAACCCGCCATGTGGTGCTGCTGAATGCTCAGCCTTTAATACTTCTTCCGTAATAAAGTTTACCTCTGTATCATAGTCTGCAAAATAGTTTGGCATCGTCTTAATTTCATTTTCAATTTTTGCTTGGTCCGCACCTTCTTCAGCGACGATATAGCATACTCGGCGATGCTTTTCAGCTGTTGTTAATTCAGGATTTACCCCACTGCGAACTTTTTCAATTGCCGCATCAGCTGGGATTGTGTATTGTACGCCGTCCTTCACACCATTCACTCTGCGTACTGCATCCGAATGCCCTTGACTTAAACCCTTGCCCCAGAACGTGTAATTTTCACCTTGTGGGATAATTGCTTCTGCCATTAAACGATTAATTGAGAATAAACCTGGATCCCAGCCAACAGAAATAATGCTGATTTTGCCACTTTCTTTCGCCACAGCATCAACCGAACTAAAATATTCAGGAATCTTCGCATGTGTATCATAGCTATCTATCGTGTTAAATAGTTTCGCAAGTTCCGGTCCTTGTTCTGGTAGATCTGTTGCAGATCCCCCACATAATATCATCACATCGATTTTCTCTTGATAATCTTCAACTTTTGAAATATGTACAACTTCAACATTTGCTTCATCTATTTTTAGGCTTTCAGGTGACCGTCTTGTAAAAATAGCAATAAGCTCCATATCTGCTGATTTCTTAATTGCTTCAACTGTACCTCTACCAAGGTTACCATAGCCAACAATTCCTATTCTAATTTGCTTGTTCATACTTACCCCTCCATGATCTTAAGCTTGTGTATTATCATACTACACTTTTTTTCCAATCGTCACAATGTTCAATTCTTCATTAGAGTACATTTTTCTGCATGATCGTTTAATTCACATAGGAAACTAATCCTATAGGCGCTTTTAACAACAAACATCATCTAAATGAGACAAAATAAAAATGCTGATTATAGAGTATGTCTCTTCCATTGCAATAGATTACGCACAAACCAAGCGGAGGATAAACACGGAGACTCCTCGAAAATAAAGGACGATTTGTCTGATTGCGATGTAACGCTTCGAAGCCTTCCTTGTCCTACGGGGAGAAGAGCCTAGGTGAAACTTCGAAGTGCGACAGCACATGAAGGCTCAACAGCTCCCTTAGGATGCGCGTAGTGTATTTCCGGAGCGACTGGCCAGAAAGCGACATATAGCAATAAAGATTCTTTGTTATTTTCGTCAAAAAAGCTTACAATATGACATGGAAGGAGCGTTACAATGCACATAAATTATCAACTACCAGAGAACATAAAAGAACTATTAAATACAAAACGAAACGAAGTAAAACCAGCATTTGCAGAATTAATCCGACAAGGTGGCTATGTTCCACCACATATGGATTTACTAATCGATGCAATATCGATTTTAAGTATGGGAAAAAATATTCTATTAAAAGGACCAACAGGCGCTGGTAAAACCAAGTTCGCTGAGACATTATCCTACCTGTTCAATCAACCAATGTTCAGTGTCAACTGTTCCGTGGATTTGGACGCAGAAAGCTTGCTCGGATTTAAAACCTTAGCATACGAAGATAAGAAACAAGTAATTGAATTCGTTCCAGGTCCCGTGATCAATGCAATGACGAGTGGGACTTTATTATATATCGATGAAATAAACATGGCGAAACCAGAGACATTGCCACTAATTAATGGCGTGCTTGATTACCGAAGAACGATTACTAACCCTTTCACAAACGAAGTGATTACTGCTAAAGAAGGCTTTGGTGTGGTTGCAGCGATTAATGAAGGATACATTGGAACCGTACCACTTAATGAAGCATTGAAAAACAGATTTATTGTGATTGAAGTTCCTTATATTGAAGGCGAACAATTAAGGAATTTAATTCAGACCAATACAAGACTAACCAATGAAAAAACAATCGAATTATTTGTCAAGTTATCAAGCGATCTCGTAACTGCTGTTTCACAAGGAAAGCTTTCTGAGGATGCAGCATCGATTCGTGCATTACTTGATGCATGCGATCTGAGCTCCATTATCCCAGCAAAACGAGCAATTCTCCGCTCTATTGTCGATAAGTTAGACGAAGAGAGAGAAAGAGAATTTGTAATGAATTTGACAGAAACGTTATTTTAGAAAACTTGGCAGTCACCAGCCTTTCGGTGACTGCCTTATTGCACTTTTGTAGTAAGTAAGTTTTTATACTTAATTGACTACCTAGATAGGAGGATACTAGATGTATCGTTTTCATGATAATTCACGAGTGGACACAAATATTTTCTTACAGCTGCAGGATTTATCGACTGTATTGTCCGGTGATCCTGATATAAATTTCGAATATAATTTTGGATCGTTTATTGATGTTATCAATCATAAGGTTACTGCAAGCCGCTTCTGGGACACTGCGAATGAGGCAGCAAAGGAAGCTGGTCATAAATCGGATCTATATTTACGAACAATTGGCACATTACATTATTCTAATGTCCGAGTGATGCAGCATTACTTAGATAGCATAGCTGAAGCAGCGATGCCTAAGTTTGCGGCACAATTATTTACACTGCTCGAAGATATCCGACTTGAAGAAAAGGTAAAGCAAGAGCGGCCTGGCACAACGAAGCTATTTACAATCCGGAGAGATTACCTTAGGCATTATTTTGAAACACAGTTAGATACGAATGTCACAAGAAGCTTTGCGACAGATGAGTTGTTTTGCCTCATTTATTTACTTATACAATCGAATAGTCCAGATCCTAATTTTCCAAGGGCGAATGACCGACAGCTAGAACAATTGGAGCGAATCAAAGCTCTTTTATATACGTTATATGAAGCGGAAAACACAAGCGACATCACGAATATTTGTGAGAAAATCGTCTTTCAAGTAAGCAGAGATTATGATGACTCGATTAACGAATATTTTATTTTTCCTGTAGCACATATCGAGCAATTTAATCGGAATACGTTATTCGATGAGCTTATTCGGAAAGATGATTTAGTGAATGATGATGAAGAAGATGTTCCAGACGATCAGGGTGAATATATTGATGAGAAATTTTCTACCTGGCATCGTGAGAATAAAAATGGAGAGTCGAACCAGACCTTCTTGCAATTTGAATTGGATCAAGGTACGAAAACTAGTCTAATTGGGGATGGCGCGAGGGAAGCACAGGATGCAGACCAAGCAATGGCTCAGATTCAAGGCGCTTCTGGTGAAAGCAAACAAAACGACTATTCGAAGCTTGAATCCTTAGAGAAAAAGGATACGAGTCAAGGAAACCAAAGTGAGAGTAAATACGGCGAGGAAAATAATGAAGCTGTCAAGATCATAAAACACGCTGAAACACCGACATATGAAGATGAAAAACTCTATCAAGCAAATGTTCAGGAAATCGAAGCATATAAGCGGAAGCTCGCAAATACAATTGAAAAAACATTGGAGCATAAACGAAATGCTCCACGTAAGGATTTAGTTTTTGGCCGCTTGTCGAAAAAATTACTACCTGTAGTGATTGATGAGAATCCGCGAATTTTTTATAAAAAGAACCAGGAATCCAAAGAGATTGACGCGGTATTCACATTATTAGTAGATTGCTCTGCATCAATGCATGGAAAAATGGCAGAAACCAAAAAAGGGATTATCTTATTCCATGAAGTACTCAATTACTTGAAGATTCCACATTCAATCATTGGCTTTTGGGAGGATGCTAACGATGTGACAGAAGGCTACCAGCCGAATTACTTCCATATCGTTAACGCTCATACCGATTCCTTCTATCAAAATTATGGCGCAAGAATTATGCAACTAGAACCGCAGGAAGATAATCGGGATGGCTTTAGTATTCGAGTCATTACTGAAGAATTAGCTGCAAGAAGAGAGAAGCACAAGTTTCTTCTTGTATTTTCAGACGGGGAACCTGCAGCAGCCAATTATGATCAAAATGGAATCATTGATACACACTTAGCCGTATCAGAAGCACGCAAGAAAAATATCGATGTTATCGGGATGTTCCTTGCAGATGGTGAAGTAAAGGAACGAGAAGACATGACGATGAAAAACATCTATGGAAAAGAGCGTCTCATGATACCAAGTGTCTCGGAACTACCAGAGCACTTTGCCCCACTTCTAAAGAAACTATTATTAAAAACGATTTAAAAAGAAACGCAGCGAAAGTTACTGCGTTTCTTTTTTTGTTTACCCGGAAAACATATCCAAAATTGCAATGCTGCAGTAGCAAGCCCCGACTATTCAGAGTAAATCCCGATTGTTTCATAAAGAGATCAAAAGATTATCCTTCACTCTTTTCCATCTCTATCTTCTCTGGTTTTTTATTATCCCGCTGATTTGCAAACTGTTTTATTTTTCCAGCTATTCCACGAGGTATTTCCATTAACTCTGTTTTCTTTGCCTGCAATTTAACCGATAAGTAATCGGCTGCCTTGCTCGGATCAACCTCATCACCGCAAGTATACACATCCACCGATGCAAAATCATATTCTGGCCAAGTATGGATTGTTAGATGGGATTCAGCAATAATGACCGCACCAGAAACACCATATGGATTAAAATGATGAAATACAGATTCCACTACCCTTGCTCCTGCATGGTCGGCTGCTTCTCGCATATATTGTTCGATTAATCCATTATTTTCAATAATTTCCGTCGTGCAGCCATAATACTCGATTAATACATGTCTTCCTAGCGCTAGGTTTTTTAAATCCACAGCTTCATCTCATTTCCTTGTACAATTTGGGTTTTTATTAATGGTTGAGGATACCCCAATTTTCTAGCAGAAGGTTGATTGCTAGCTCTAATTCTTCTTCTGGTATTCCGGCAAATCCTAAGATTATTTTCGGCGGATTTTCAACCTTTTTCTCTATTGAATAGGAAGATAGTGGATAGATCTTAATTTTGGCAGCAGCTGCCTTTTCAACTAATTCCTGCTCTGTCATACCATTTCGAACGACAAAGACGATATGTAAACCAGACTGTCCCCCTATCACCGAAACTTTTTCTTGATAAGGTTTTAACAAATCGACGGTTCGATCTAATTTCCGTCGATAGATCTTTCGCATGCGGTTTAGATGCCGTTCAAAATCACCTTGTTTCATGAAGGTGGCTAAAATATGTTGATCGATTCTTGAGACGGAACAATTGATGTAGGATAACTTTTCCTTATAGCTTTGGAGCAAACGATTCGGCAACACCATATAGCTAATTCTTAGTGAAGGGATTAGCGATTTAGAAAAGCTTCCTAAATATATTACCTTCTCTGCCTGGTCCATACTTTGCAATGATGGGATCGTTTTTCCACTATACCGGAATTCACTATCATAATCGTCTTCGATAATATATCGGTTATCTGCACCTAATGCCCAGTTTAATAGTTTAACACGACGATTGACAGATAGCACAGAACCGTATGGGAAATGATGGGATGGTGTGGCATAGACAATATTTATTGCTGATTTCTCTATCTGCTCTACCTTCACTCCCTCTCCATCCACTGCTAGTGGGAACACTTTATTCGGATGACTTTCCAATATTTGCGAAATCACATGATACCCTGGATCCTCTACACCGTATATCGTTTCATTTCCTAATAATAGCACGAGCTGCTGCAGAAGAATTTCAATTCCAGCACCAATGATAATCTCATCTGGTGTACAGCGGACGCCCCTTGCATGATATAAATAATTTGCAATTTCTTGGCGCAGCTCGTACTCCCCTTGCATATCACCGAGTAATAATAAGCGATGATGTTCCATGTCAATCGCATTTTTTGCATATTTACGCCACTTTGCAAATGGAAAATTTTCAGTATCAATTCTGCTGGGATGAAAATTATATACAAACGCCTCTTCATTTTCATACAAATGATTGGAACTGGCATCGACCGTTTTCACGTATTGTAAATCCTCATATGCAAGCACGAAATACCCTTTTCGAGCCACACCCTCAATATATCCTTCCGCGATCAATTGATCATAGGCAGTTTCCACTGTATTTTGGCTAATTTTTAAATACTCGGATAGTCTCCGCTTCGATGGCAGCTTTGAATTATATGCTAAGCGCCCCTCTGTGATTTCATGTTTAATGTATCCATACAATTGTTCATACAAAGGTACATCACTTTTTCGATTTAAATTACAAGCAAGCATTTCCAAATTAATATCACCTCTTACTGACCTCATCAATATTACTAATCTGACACTTTTAACCAAGTCACTTACTTACTATAATAAGTTATATTCAGAAAAATGCAATGATTAATTTAGATTGGAGTGAAGAAATTGGTAAATACATTCGAAACAGATGCATTAAGTAAGGAATTCATTCAAATTAAAAAAGGTGGCGTCATCATGGATGTCATCAATGCAGAGCAAGCAAAAATAGCTGAGGCTGCAGGAGCTGTTGCTGTTATGGCATTGGAAAGAGTTCCTTCAGATATTCGCGCTGCAGGCGGAGTTGCTCGTATGGCAAACCCGAGAATCATTGAAGAAGTAGTGAATGCTGTTTCAATTCCAGTAATGGCAAAGGCACGAATCGGTCACATCGTTGAAGCAAAAGTACTGGAAGCGATGGGCATTGATTATATCGATGAAAGTGAAGTATTAACACCTGCAGATGAGGAATTTCATCTGCTGAAGAGCCAATATTCCGTTCCATTTGTTTGCGGCTGCCGTGATTTAGGCGAAGCTGCCCGCCGAATTGGCGAAGGAGCTTCCATGCTTCGTACGAAGGGTGAGCCAGGAACTGGTAATATTGTTGAAGCTGTACGTCATATTCGCAAAGTAAATGCACAGGTTCGAAAAGTCACCTTAATGAGCGATGATGAGTTGATGACCGAAGCAAAAAATCTCGGTGCACCATATGAGATATTAAAGCAAATCAAACATGAAGGTAAATTGCCTGTAACTAACTTTGCAGCAGGTGGAGTTGCAACTCCCGCTGATGCTGCTTTAATGATGGAGTTAGGTGCTGATGGTGTATTTGTAGGTTCCGGCATCTTCAAATCCGAGGATCCTGAGAAATTCGCGAACGCAATTGTCCGTGCAACGGAAAATTACCAAGACTACGATTTAATTGCCAAGCTTTCAAAAGAACTTGGAAGCGCAATGAAGGGAATCGATATCGCTAAGCTTCCTGCTGAAGAGAGAATGCAAGAGCGCGGATGGTAAGCGGTGCCTGTCACTCCCCGAGTTTTGACTAGTTTTGAAGACAAAGTTGCAATCGTAACAGGTGCAGCTATGGGTATGGGCGAAGCGACAGCAAGACTATTTGCAGAGGCAAAAGCAAAGGTTATCATTGCAGATTTTAACGAGGAAAAAGGGAATGAAGTAGCAGAATCAATAAAAGCTTCAGGTGGACAAGCTGCTTTTGTCAAAGTAGATATCTCAAAATCTGAAGACGTACAAGCAATGGTGAAATTCGCAGTTGATACATTCGGCAGATTGGATGTGGCAGTAAATAATGCTGCATTAACTCCAGATGACAAGCCAGTGGCAGAATTTGATGAGGATTACTGGAACCGCTTAATTTCTGTAGACTTAACTGGTACTGCTCTTTGCTTGAAATATGAGATTAAGCAATTAGAAAAGCAAGGAAATGGTGGTTCGATTATTAACATTTCCTCCGTAAGTGGGTTCCGTCCACAACCAAAAAACATTGCATATGTTGCAGCAAAACATGGCGTGGTAGGCATGACAAAAGTTGCAGCAATGGAATATGGTCCACAAAATATTCGCGTAAACTCTGTAGCACCAGGCGCAATTGATACTCCGATGCTCCGCGGTGCATTAGAACAATTTGGTTTCACAGCAGAAGAATATGCTCCACAATTAAGCCTATTGAACCGATTCGGTGATCCAAAAGAGATCGCGCAAGCAAGTCTATGGCTAGCTTCTGACGCATCTTCCTATGTCACTGGAACAACAATACATGCCGATGCGGGTTATACTTCACGATAGAAAAAAAGGGGTACGAGTCTTTATAGATTCGTATCCCCTTTTTTTAGATTATCACGAATAAACTGTAACTCATGTTAATTAATTCAGTTCTCCTGTTTTCCTCTGATATATGTAGCAAGCAGCATAAAAACAATTAAATAACATAGTAAAATAACAAAGCTTTTCCAATCAGGCGTGTTTCCAGAAATGATTTCCCAAGCACCACTGGCAAAATGATAGGATGGCAACCACTCTGCGGCATTTTGTAAGAATTCAGGGAATGTCCGGATTGGCATCCACATTCCACCCAGAATAGCCAATGCTAAATATATTATATTACTGACTCCACCAGCAGTTTCAACTTTTTTCATCGTTCCTACTAATGAACCTAAAGCTAAAAAAGGGACAGAAGCGATTAGTATCCACAATGCTGAGAATATCCACTGACCAATTGTCAGTGAAACATCATTGATGAGAAATCCTGCAATAAAGACAATGGTAATGGATAGGACGTGCATCATGAGTTGACCAAACATTTTTGATGTGAAGTATGCCCAAGAAGGAAATGGAGTAAGTTTCATGAATGTAGACCAGCCTTCTGTTTGCTCTTGTACCATACGAATACCAAAGTTCATAATAGCGGAGCCCATTACACTAAACGTCGTCATAGACATTAAGTAATATGCTTGCCACTCTTCTTGATTTGGTACACCGGTGTTTACGATATTCGTAAATATAAAATAAAATAGGATCGGCATGAATAATGTCCAGAATACAAAATATGGATTACGGAAAATGCGCAACAACTCAAACTTACATTGGCTCATGATCGCATTCATCTTATATTGCCTCCTTGCTTCCCGATGTTAAATGTTCAAATACTTCCTCTAAACGACCCTGTTCAATAGCAATATCGTTTGCATCTACTCCATGACGGAAAATTCCCGCTATTACTGCATCCGTATTACTAGTTACAACGTAGATCCGGCCGTCTTTTTCATAACATCTAATGACGTCATCAAAAGATTGCAGCAATCCGATAACTTCTTTGTCGTCTGTTTGAAAGGATACACTTCGAGTAGCAATGTTGCGCTTGATTTCATCTGGTTTCCCATCAGTAATTATCTCCCCGTTATTAAAGAGGATAATTCGTTCAGAAAAATCATCTGCCTCTTGAAGATAATGCGTCGTAAAAATAATTGTTTTTCCTTGTAATTTTAAGATTTCAACTCTTTCCCAGAAATTCCTTCTTGCAGTTATATCAAGTCCAACGGTTGGCTCATCGAAAAAAATTAAATCAGGATTTCCTGCAAGCGCGAGCGCAAACCCTAATCTTCTTTTTTGACCACCTGATAACTTATTCGCCCTTTTTTTCAACTCATCTTCTTTAAATCCAGTTAATGCTATAAGCTCTTCCATTGAAAGTGGCGAAGTATAGTAACTCCTAAACATTTCAATGAATTCCCGTACCTTCAGCATATCGAGGACACTAGTTTCCTGTAACATTGCCCCAATTCGATTACGCACCGCTATTTCTTTCGGACTTTTATCAAAAACTTTTACAGTTCCACTGGTTGGTTCCAATAAGCCAAGCATCATGGAAATAGTCGTTGTTTTCCCAGCACCATTTGGACCTAAAATAGCTACTGTCGTTCCCTTTTCAATCGTGAGCGAGACACCATTAACTGCGGTTTTCTTACCAAATTTTTTTGTTACTTGTTCCAACTTAACTATATTCTCCACTCGTTCAACCTCCACAATTATTATAATTTAATATTAACACAGAATTTTCAAATAATAAATAAAGGCACAACTATTAATTAAGGGATGTACCAGCTTCATTGATCATTACCAATAATCCATTCACCTTTTTTTATCATTTGAAATGTTGTTAATCAAACCAATGTCAAAAAGGTTGTACTAATATGATTTTTTTAATAAATAATACCGATATGAGTGAAGTTTTTGAAGCCTTTTTATGGTAATTCTTTCTTTTACGTCAGCTGAAAGTTTGCTATCACTGTTCACTGTTCATGAAATCAGAGTTAGCTGTTGGAATAAGGCTTATGATAATAAATTCTGCCTAGCTCAATAAAGAAGACAATACAAATGGTGAAAAAATTAATAATACAGACACTAGAACTAACGTTATTGAAACCTTTTTTGATAACTTATTTCTACCATTTCCTTTATACCACCCTGAAAATTGCAATTTATTTCGATACAAAACGAAGATCAATACGAATATAGCGATTGCACCAAGCCACGAATACGGTTTTGCTTCCCCATTCATAGAGTAGATGTTTCCGATAATCAGCCAACCTACCCCACCAAGAATACCCATGATAAAAATGACACGAAGTAATTCTAATAATGTTCTCACAACCTTCCACCTACCTTGAGAAACTATATTTTTTGTACCATTATTATCGCTTGCGAGTCCTAAATCCAAAGATGATTGTGTTCATGCACATATTTCGATGCCTCTACTCTACCAACTTTTTATTATATAAATCTAATAGTTCTATATAGATCTGTCCTTCAATCTCAATTAAACCTAATTTTCTCATGATTAAATGCTTCCCTAATCTGCCTGCAGGAGATTTACTCACCTAAATCTAATAGCCATTTACGCAATTTAGCTTTTGGATAGTAAACCTTGCCGTTAATCATGATGTGCGGAATGTCTGAATGCTCTTGAATTAAAGATTTTGCATCTTCCTTCGATATCCCCATAAAATAATGTACATCATTCTCCTTAATTAGTTCATGCTCATCATCATCATCTAAGGAATCAATGAGCGTTTTCGCATCCGAATTATTAAAATTTCTCAATCCGTCCCCAATACAATAACCAGCAACAGCAATTCCTATAGCAAGCCAAATAAAATCAAACTCCATGATGCTTTCCTCCCTAGTAAAGGTTAGTATAATAACAATCTTTTCTATCATTTTTTTATCCACACCTAGCTTACCTGTCATATAACTATAAATCTTCTAATCGAACAACTTCTCCATTTATGGCATCCACCCCATATTGACAATCTAATTTCCCACATAATATATATTGTTTCTGTTCAAAATCATAGACATAATAAGGTTTCATTTCAAGTAGATGTTGGATTTTTTCATATGCTTCTTCTTTTAATATTGACACTTTCTCGGCTTCTTCAAATTCATCAAACGTCGCTAACATCAGTTTATTATCGATATAATTCAAGACTTTAAGCCGCCTTGCATCAATCATGATCTTTATTTTCCTTTGAAATATATGATTATTTTGATGCGTAGCACTTAGAATGGCATGAATATAGCCTTTATCACGATGTAATGTTTTCAGCTTCCATTTTCCGGAGTCATCCCTATACTTCTGCCGTAAAAAATCTTTGACCGCTACTATACACTTTTCTTGTTCTTGCTCTGTTATAGGTAATGAATCAGGACTTGGTTCATTAGAAAACGCTTGTGCTGCAGTTACATCTTCAGTCCAATTTATCTTTATTCCGTCAAACGGTTTATCAAGTGGACTATCCCAATATACAGATTCGTTCACCTTCAAATATGACCTTACATTGACAATAAACTCAAAGGGTATTGTAGATGCTTGATCATTCGTAATATAAATTTCCTCTATTCCATAAACAGGAAAGAATCGCTGGTGTTCACGCGAAGGGAGTTCAATCAATTTTAATTGTTCTTTCACTATAGGGGTTACATTTTCAAGGGAGAGAGAAAAAACTTCCCCTTTTATCATTTCTTTAGCAGGAAACTGGCCATGTATTGTAAACAATGTGAGCCTGCCTCCTTGATCAAATCTTATTTCAATAAAACCATAAGGAGAAGCGGCAATACCGTCGATACATTCCTTAAAGTACAATCCGCCTTCCACTTCTTTATCAAATTCGAATTGTTCTCCGTACGTAATTCTCGCTTCCTGTTCAATCCATTTGATAACCTCTTCCCTGTCAAAATTGTTAAACCTCAGCCCATTTGCAAAGGTCTTACCACCTACGAAAATAACTTTTTCTATTTTATGGCTATTCAATTCAATATCAATAACCGCTGTTCCTTCTGGGTTGGAATCATTGTTTTCAAGTTTCGATATATGATTTGGAAACCATTCCATACTTAGTAAATAGATAGTCTCATTGTAAATGTTTACATTTCTATATAGGCTATGCCTGGCTAAATAATAATTATCCAATCTAAATTTTAGTTTTGTAGAATCGATTAATTGTTTTATTCTGCTATCCATTGCATTTCACCTCGGTGCATCTTTTACAGTACTGGTTACATTAATACAGTATGTTTCTATTGATCCTTTTTAATATATAGTTCCGTCATAATTTTACCATATAGAACGCATTCTTTTTACAATTGTTTATCTAAGCCCCAAGACCTATAGAAAAATATATCTACCGCACGATTTCAAAGGCACGTAAATAATTTATTATAAATTTGTAAATTAAGCGAATTTACAGATAAATATTGATATACTTATAAAGCTAATTTACAAATACAAGTTAAGAATGGGAGAAGAGCGGCAATGATGAAATCAATTATTCGATTCAGTATGAAAAATGGTGTGGCTTTATTTCTAGTTGTATTCCTTATGGTTGCTGGAGGTATCTATGCTTTAAAGGAGATAAATATTGAGAAGTATCCTAGTGTAGATATCCCGTATATAACGGTTGTTATTCCGTATCCAGGTGCTTCACCAGAGCAGTCCATGAAGGAGATTGGTGAACCTGTTGAAAGAGAACTTCTGAATCTGGATGGTGTAGAGAATGTATATACAGACGGAGTAGCAAATGCGGTATATGCAACACTCGAATTTGATATGTCTACTGATATGGAGGAAGCGGAGCAAACTGTCAGGGCAAGTGTTGACAAAGTTCGATTACCTGAATTAGCTGAAGATCCGTTGTACTATCTATCTGGACCTGAACCTGACCCTACCATTTTCTCGATGGGTATATATGCAGAAGAAAGTCAGGATAATGTTCAACAATATGTAGAGGAAGAAATCATTCCAAGGATAGAAGTCATTGAAGGGGTAAGTGAAGTTGTAGTAGGTGGTACAGGAGATTCAACGGTTTCGATTCAGCTTTTGCCTGAGGAACTAAAAGAAAAAGGAATTACGCTTGATGATGTAAAAACAGCGATATCCGCAAATAATTTGACTATCCCAACTGGTGATATTTCTGTTGGAGATAAAGTGCTGCCAGTTCGTGTTAGTAAAGAGCTAGAATCTATTGCAGATGTTGAAAACATTCAGTTATTCACGCAGAAGATAACTTCCCCTGCTGCAGCACCAGAACTTGAATCCGTAACTTTAAGTGAAATTGCCAACGTATCCTATGAAAATGAAAATACGAGTAATTTTACGCGCATCAATGGAGAACCCGGGGTCAGTTTTGGAATTATAGCAGAGGGTGGAGCGAATACAGTAGAGATAGTTGAGCAAGCAAGGGAAGAAATCGAAGCAATTAAACTTCCAGAAGGCTATGAGGCTGAAGTACTTAGAGACCAGTCGATTGAAATTGAAGACTCTGTTTATTCCATGCTTCGAGAGGCATTACTTGGTGCATTGATGGCTGTAATTGTTACATTACTATTCTTGAGAAATATTCGTTCAACAATAATCGCAGTTATTTCCATTCCATTATCCATATTGTCATCTTTAATGTTAATGAATGCGTTAGGCTATACATTAAACATTATGACACTTGCAGGAATTGCAGTTGCAGTTGGCAGAGTTGTAGATGATTCTATAGTAGTTATTGAAAATGTGTTTCGAAGAGTTAGAACGTCCAAGGAACGAGATGAAAAACTAGTCGAAGAAGCTACTGGAGAAGTAGCATCTGCCATTACTTCCTCGACAATTACAACTGTTGCTGTGTTTTTGCCCATGGCATTTGTGCCAGGAATTGTAGGCGGATTCTTTAAACCACTCGCATGGACAATCGTAATTTCACTGTTGATTTCACTTGTTGTCGCAATTACGGTCGTACCGCTTATGTCGAAAACATTTTTATTAAATATGAAGCCTAAGGAACATAAAGAAAATGGATTACAAAAAGGATATCGAAGCAGTTTACAATGGGTGTTAAAACATCGATTTATTACGTTGGCAATAGCATTAGCATTATTAGCAGGTTCAATTGTATTCATTGCTCCCGGACTTGGTACTACGTTTCTACCACAGGAAGAAACGAGCAATTATGATGTTGGTATTACTATGCCAAAAGGAACATCCCCAGAATTGACAAATGAAGCAGCAAGCACTGTAGAAGATATTTTGCTTACAAGTGAGGAAATAGAGCTTGTTAATACAAATGTAAATGGAGAAAACGAAAATGCTTCCATTTCATTTGTTGTAAAAGAATCGGCTAAGGATGTAGAAACTTTTGTGGAGGACTTACGTGATCAATTTGAAAAGATCCCCAATGTTTCATCCATTTCGTTAGCTGGTGTTGGCGGGCTGATTGGTGGAGCAGAGAATCAATACGCACTTGTAGTAAATGGTGCTAACTCAGAAGATATTAAAACTGCAAGTGAGCAAATTGTTGCTAGTTTGCAAGAAGTCGATGGAATGGCGGATGTAACCTCTTCACTAGAAGGTGAAGAGCCTGAGATAGAAATCGAATTAGATGAGAATAAACTTGCTGATCATGGTTTAATGCCAGCTATGGTTGGGCAGAGCCTGCGTTCACTAATTAATGGTGACGTCATCACAACGATGGCAATGGAAGAAGAAAATACGGATGTGATACTCGGATTAAATATGGAGGAAGTAGCTTCCCTTGAAGAACTGGGCAATCAAGAAATTAACAATGATATGGGTGTACCAGTTGCTTTAAATGAGATAGGAGAATTGAAGGAAGTCAATAATCCATCAGCAGTTTCTCATCTAAATACAAATGAATATGTAATGATTACTGGACTAATCACAGATTCAAACACTGGTGATGTTACGACCAGAGTGGATGAGGCGATTTCCAACTTAGATTTACCAGATAGCATTAGCTACTACGAAGAAGGAACATCAGAAGTTATGGCCGATGGTTTTAGAAACTTAGGTCTAGCAATCATCGTCAGTATTTTTCTAGTTTACCTCGTCATGGTTATTGCATTTGGTGAAGGAAAAGCACCTTTTGTCATCCTATTCGCTATTCCGTTTTCTGTTATCGGCTCACTAATTGGATTATTCATTATGCAAGAACCAATTGGAATGCCCGCGATGATTGGGCTGCTCATGCTGAATGGTATAGTAGTTACAAATGCAATTGTTCTAATTGATAAGGTAAAGAAAAACGAAAAAATTGGAATGAAGAAGCATCAAGCCTTAATCGAAGCTGGCGTAGTTCGAATACGACCAATATTGATGACGGCAATTGCCACAGTTGGCGCCTTAATACCAATGGCAATTTCCAGTGAGGCTGGAATCGTTTCTAAATCGCTGGCAGTTGTAGTTATTGGAGGACTTTCCACTTCAACAATACTTACCCTTTTCATCGTACCGGTGCTCTATAGTTTATTTAACCGAGAGAAAAAAGACAAGACAGTTAAAGATGAAGAGGAACATCGATTGAGTGTGATGTAAAATAAAGAATAGTGGGGAGAAAAAACCCCCACTATTTTTTTAGTTTATAATTATTCTGATCAATTATTAAGCAATAATAAACTTTTCGATTTATTTGTTATACATAATTTATACTAGGTTTGGAGAGAGGTAATGTCGATGGAAGAAAAAAGTAAAATACTGATTGTAGAAGACGATTATGAAATTGCGCGCGTTATGAGTGATCATTTACGAGGTGAAGGTTTTCATGTGACATGGGCATCGACAGGGGTTGAGGGATGGGAGGATTTTAAGCAGGATACTTTTTCACTTGTTTTGGTCGATTTAATGCTTCCTGAAATGGATGGATTTACACTATGCAAAACGATTCGACTAGAGAGCGATGTTCCATTAATAATTGTTAGTGCAAAGAATGAAGATGAAAGCAAGATCCTTGGACTTGATCTTGGTGCCGATGATTATTTAACAAAGCCCTTCAGCTTGAAGGAATTAACAGCAAGAGTGAATTCCCACCTTAGGAGGTATAACCGCTATACGGATAAACATCATAACGAGCAAAAGTCCTGTTATAAACATAATCTTGTCATTGATTTTTTGAATGAAGCGGTATTTTTAGATGAGGTGCTACTAACACTTACAGCGAAGGAACGCGATATTCTATTCTTACTTGCAAAGAATCCATTTACAACCTTTGAAAAATCTGAGTTATATGAACACGTTTGGCAATTGAAGAACGTAGAAGGGAATAACACGATAACCGTTCATATAAAAAGTTTGCGAACCAAACTGAAGGATACAAAGCGCACAGCAAAATTTATTCAAACGGTTTGGGGTGTCGGCTATCGGTTTATAGGTGAGCACTTAAGATGAAAATTAAAAATTGGCTTATGATAAGCTACTTCATTGTGATGGTATTGCCTATTGCTGCTTTATATTTTCTTTATGTTAGTCTTAGTCACTATGATCAAAAAATAGATTTTCAAGAATATATGGATTTTCAAGACACAGTCTCTAATATAGAATCCCATCTACTAGATGAATCGCTTTATAAGATTCAGTCTAATAAAAATTACGAGCATCTTGAAAGTCTTGTAAATGACAACTTAAAAATAGACCTATATCGTTATGATGGTTTCCAATTATTCTCTTCTATGGATTTTTCAAATTCTTATTCCAATACAACCAGCGGGGTATTGTATCAAAATGTAAATGAAGTTCAAAAAAGTCCACGGACCTATTCCGTTAAAAAGCTAGTCTTTGATAAGGACAATAGGATAGCTGGAGTTTATGAAATCACGGTTAGTCGTAAGGAATGGATAGAAGCATACAATCGAAATACCATTATTATGATCAGTCTATTCAGTATATTTTTTATAGCTTTATATTCCATTATTATCATTCTATTAAATCGAAAGCTCAATCGCCCCTTACAAGCATTACAAGCACATATGAATGCATTTGCAAAAGGAAAAGAGCTTGAGCAAAGCCTCTCCATTTCTAAGGATGAAATTGGTGAACTAATGATTCATTTTGAGGAAATGAAGTCACAAATTAATCAAACGAAAGATGCACTTGCTGCCCAACAACAGGAAAAGGAATTTATGATTGCCTCTTTATCACATGATTTAAAAACACCTTTAACTGTTATCCGAACGTATTCGGAGGCATTGGAAAATAATAATTTGACGGAGGAAGTACGTCGGGAGTATAAGCTGATTCTCTTTGAAAAGCTAGATCATATGAAACTCATGATTGAAGATCTGGCCTTGTACACTTCGCTGCAGTCTTCTCAAAATAAAATTAATCCTGTTCAGGTGAATGGGAATGAGTTTTTTGACATGTTGTTTTCAGGTTATGAAGAACTTTGCGCTAATAAAGAAATTTCATTAGTAATGCAACAAGAGGTCAAGCATTCCTATTTTCTTGATCCAAAACAAATGATTCGAATTGTCGATAATTTGATGGATAATAGTATTCGCTACACACCTAAAAACGGCACGATTTGGTTGGCGGCCATTTCTTCCAGAAAGCCAATACCAGATTGGATTTTCGGCGAATTTCGTAAAGAACTGGAAGATTGGAGTAAAGAAGGAACAGCCATTTTAATCCAAAATGAAGGGAGAGCTATTCCGAAACTTCAGCTGGATCGAATTTTTCAGCCATTCTATCAGGCGGATAAATCAAGAGGAAAAGGTGCAACATCAGGTTTAGGCTTAAGTATTGCAAAGATAATTATGGAAAGACATGATGGAAAAATAAAAGTATGGTCTGCAGAAAATAAAGGAACTTTAATTGCCTGCTGGCTTAAAGAAAGGTGATAACAATGCAGTTAACATTAAACAAATCAGTAATTATATTAAGTGCTCTGCTACTATTTTTAGGAGGATGTTCCATGAGTATGAGTGCTTCCGCAGAAGAAGTTATCCAAAATGTTATCGAATCGGACAAGAATATGGATGCCTATTACGGCGAGATGGACATGAAAATGTTTGAAGGAGAAGATTTAATCGATCATGTAAAAATTCAAGAATATGTTTCAAAAGAAGGTAAGCGAAAAGTATTAACAGATGACCAGCTAAAGGAATATGAGACAGAATCATTGAATGATGGTGAGAAAGTAATTTTTTTCGATAGAGGGACAGAAGAGGCTTTTGAAATGGATGTTTCAGAAATTGGTATGTTAGCAACATTGAATCCTAAGGAACAATTTAAAATGATGATCGAATCAATGGAGGAAACACATGATTATGAGATAGTTGGCGAAGAAAAGACACTTGGATTTAACACTTACCATGTTCAAGTGAATGCGAAACAAGATGATGGCTTATTAGGAGATATGGAACTATGGGTCGATCAAAAAACATGGTTTGTTATTAAAATGTCATCAGAAACTGGAAATAGTCGTACAGACTTCGAATATACAAAACTAGATTTATCTCCAGAGTTCGAAGAAAATGTTTTTAGCCTTGATATCCCTGATCATATTGATATCGAATCAATTGATGAGAATCTTGCACCAGATACAGTAACAATAGATGATGCAGAAAATGCCTTGGGCAAACCATTTCTCGTATTCCCAGAAGAAATAAGACTCAATAACATGCAAATGTACGATTTCTCAGAAGAATTAGATCGATATGAACTAGAAATGGAATATACCACAAGAGAAGAAGTTCCAATGTTTTTCCTATCTATATTCCCTACTCCCGCTGAAGAAGATATGGAAATCAAACCGGGAGAAATGAAGGTTCGTGATAATAATGCAGAGTATGAAGAACAAATAAATAGCATAATGTGGGACGAAGACGGCTTGAGATATTCCATAATAATCACAAACCCCGATATTACTATCGAAGAAGTAATTGAGCTTACTGAGAAAATGGTTTTGAGTTCTGATTTAAAGTAGTCTCTTCACCAAAAAAACGGTAATAGGAAGTATATTCCTGTTACCGATTTTCTTCAGCAATTGAAATTTAGAGAGGACCTCAATATATAAAAGGAATGGCCAATTTAATATATTCTTCTGGAGATGCCTCACCATTTCTTCTCCATTCAACAGAAGCTCCATAGATTCCCCAACTTAACATAACAGCAGTGACCTTAAGAGATTGCTCATCCTTCGTTGGATGTTGATTACATAACATTTTGTAAAAGATGATTTCAAGCTGTTCCCTAATAATACGGGCAATGGTATCTTCGTATCCCCTATGACAACGATTGGATAATGACTTCTGGAAATTTGTGATCGCCATGAAAATACTAATAATTACTTCTTCATTTAACTCTTCATTCTTATAAAACTCACAATCCAAATTAACTAACAATACTTCTGATAATACCTTTTCCAGCAAGTCATAAATATCTTCAAAATGATAATAGAATGTGGCACGATTAATCATCGCTTCTGTTGTAATATCCTTAACGGTAATATCCTTGAATTCCTTTTCTCCTGAAAGTTCCATAAATGAATCCATAATTAATTTACGAGTACGTAAAATTCGGGGATCCGTCTTTGGCTGAGTCAATTACAAGTCCCTCCTACTTTTTAAACAATTTCTTCATTGTGTTGTATAAACGACAAATCTAATGAACTATTGGTATGAATGACCTTAATTATGTACTAGAATTCAATTGTATAGCAAATATATTATTTTTTAAAGAAATGCTTATTACGCATGCTTTGTAAAACACTTTATTAGGAGGAATTAATTTGGTTAAAATCGGTATTATCACTGGAAGCACAAGAGATGCACGAGTAAATATACAGGTTGCAGAATGGGTTAAATCTATTGCAGATCAAAGAATAGATGTTGAATTTGAATTGGTAGATATTAAAGACTATAATCTGCCAAGATATAATGAGTCTGTACCTGCCATTATGACACAAGATTATCAAACACCGGAAGCAAAAGCTTGGTCGGAAAAAATCAGCGAGCTTGATGGATTTGTTTTTGTCACTCCGGAATATAACAAAAGTATTACCTCTGGGTTGAAAGATGCCATTGATTATTTATATATGGAGTGGAATAATAAAGCAGCTGGAATCGTAAGCTACGGTTCTTCTCTTGGAGTTACTGCAGCTAACAATTTGCGCTTGATTCTAACTGTACCAAAAGTTGCAACTGTAGGCACTCAGCCTGGACTTAGTCTCTTTACGGACTTCGAAAATATGTCAACCTTTAAACCAGCACCGTTCCATGAAGAAACAGTTCAAACTATGCTGAATGAAGTCGTAGCTTGGTCTACTGCATTGAAAACAATTAGAAATTAATTATAAACAGTTATTTAAGCGAGGATCTTTTACTTTCCTCGCTTATATTATATTTTTAAATAATCTATTTCTAGCAAAAACTAGATTAAGCGTGAAGGTATTACTAAGTAATAGACTTATAACTACAGAAACAAAAGGAGAATGAAAATGGCATACGTTTTACAAGTTGATTTCAAAATGAACGGACCGTTCGGAGATGAGATGGCGAATCAATTTTCCAACTTAGCAAAGAGCATCAATGAAGAAGATGGCTTCATGTGGAAAATCTGGACAGAACGTCCTGAAACAAATGAAGCAGGTGGAATTTATATTTTCGAAACAAAAGAAACAGCTGAAAACTATTTAGATATGCATTCTAAAAGGTTAGCCAGCTTTGGAATAACAGATGTAAATGCTAAAGTCTTTGCCATCAATTCTAAACTTACTGATATTACGAATGGTCCAGTAAAATAAAGAAAAACTTCAATCAATGGGAGGGCTCTCCTCCCCCACTTTCACCTTGCATCTCCTACACTATATAACATCTTATCGACTTGAAATTATCTCATATATTCTCTCTTCAATATTAAGTTCCGATAGCGTTCCATCCACAACGAAGTCTGAATTTGGTTTAATCGACTTTATCATTTCAATATAGCCTCTTCTCCCTTGCGATATATAGTTTTTTATTTCAATCAGGATATTTTCAACCGAACTATTTTTAAAATCTCAATAGCTCGACTGCCATTGCAATATCCAACGGAGTATCAATATAAATAGTAAGATCAATGAAATTAGCTATCTTTGAGTCTTATAAGCAAACGGAAAGTCAAGCACAATGTAATCTAGAGATTCTGTAAGCAGCTCTTTTAAATCGCTAATTAGCGGACTCAAGTTCCATTCATCATAATCTGCCCCCCTATCTACCCAGTCGATAATATCGTTGCGACCATCAAATTCATAGTCATCAAAAAGTAGTATTTTAGAGCGCTTTAGTCTCTCATTTAATTGGGTTACAATCGTGGTTTTTCCTGCACCAGATACTCCAGCGATGGAAATGACTATTGGTGCCTTTCTTTTTTCATAATAACCTCTCCTATTTTCAAATCATCTACAAAAAACGTTTTCGGAAGTAGAATCATCATAAAACCATACCAAAAAATTTTTCAACCCATTCAGGATCTTCTTCACATCCAACTTTTTCACATATACCTTTATGTGCTTTTATAAATTCAGTCAATATACTTTTTAGTACGTTCAGTATTTCATTCGGTTCTCCCCCACTATGCCATTCTTTCAGAAGTGATAATTGCCAATCTTGCAGTCTACTTCTTTCACCTTCTAATTCTGCCCAATCTCCAAAGGTATTAGGTTGCATCCCTGCTTCCATATACCAAGCCAATACAATGGATAATCTCAAGTTATCCAAACATTGCAGAGCATAATAAATTTCTTCTCTGTTTACTATTCTATAAGCTTCGCGGAAATACGCAGAATAGTTGGCAAATATGCCAACTGTTTTTATAAACCTTACAAACTCTGATAAAACGACTTAATCTTATTAGCCATCAAATGTCTTCTCTCATGGAGAAAATCATTATAAGCTGAATAATCCATTTCCAAAATAGAAACCGGAATACAATTCATTTCCAAGTTCAGTTTGAATTGATCTAAGTTATTTATATCCCCTATATTAATCTCTGATTCAGATATTTGTTTTCTTACAATTTTCATATAAATCTCCGGTGCCATATCTCTAATCGTTAGATTAACAACCTGTTCTGCATAAACATAATTTGCTATTTGATTATATTGTCCTCTATTGTTATATCCGTTCTTTTGTAAGTATTTTTTTGGAAATATATGATGTACATCTCCTCTTTCTTCAATTAGTTGTTGAACGGTAATAGATTTCGATAAGAAAGCATGATCTTTATAGTAGATTTGTGCCATGACAAACAAATTAAAATAAGGACTACTTGTAACAGATGTATTCAAATTGGTAGGTAATATATTTTCCCAATAAGCATCGGATAACTCACCAGCTTCAACATCTTTAACATATTCTTTAGGATCTGCGTGAGCTGCGAACCTCTTTATATCATAATCAAACATTGACTCTGGAGAACCTGAATATCTTTCCGTAAGGATGGAAACAACTAGCCATTTTCTTACTATTAAATTTATCTCGGATCCATTAATACCTTTCTCACGTAACAGTAAGAATAACGAATAAGCAAAATTTAGTGCATTTTGCGATCGAATTAATTTTTTGTGGATAATGCCTGCAGATTTTAATATCATAATAAATCGCTTGAAATTGGTTTCATCAACAAATTTGAGAACCCCGTCATTTAGACTATTAAATGATTGCTCAATTATTTCTTCTTTATACTCTCTTGTTTCAAAATCCCTTCCAGAAAGTAAACTCACAAGATTTGAAATAGGACCACGTAAAAATTTAAAAGTAAAAGCTACACGTAAAACATCGGAATAGTTTGGTTCGTATATATTTGTATTGTAGTCCTTTGCCCATTTAATCTTGTTAAAGTTGTCACTGTTTGCAAATTCCATGTCGTTAGTTCTAATATTTTCGTAAATAGACGGACTCTTAATTAAGTGAGAAAAATAATCAATTGATTTCCTAATAAGCGGACCATCATACGTATTATTCACAGATATTTTTGACATCGCAAAATCAGCTTGACTTAAATTCACACCAGCTGAATTAATTCGGATAAATATCTCTGTAACTTTTTCTATATCCAATGTATGAGCTAGTTCAATAATCCCTATGGAACTATTCTTAATCTGAATTAGTTTTTGAATTACATTACTAATAATATCTGGATTAGTTCCTACATTTATCTCACAGAAATTATTTACAAATTTATACACACTAAATTCTGGTTTAAATACTTCAGCTATATTTGGTATCCATTTTTTATCTTTCCGAATCGCTGGATTCTCGACTTCAAATTTTTCTTCCATTGGATTAAATGCTATATTAATAGGCTTTTTCTTATAATCTTTATCAACAACCTCTTTATTAGATATTGCCGCCATTAAGGCGGTAATTCGTTGTTGCCCATCAATTAAGATTCTCTTTCCATGTGATACAGTTCCATCTTTCAATCTTGCATCAGGGTTTTGCCATGTAATAATATAACCCACTGGATAATCCTTATATAAAGAATCTAAAAGGTCTCTTACCTTGGATGACTTCCACACAAATGGGCGCTGTATTTCGGGAATTGCTACTATATCTTGCTCTATCCATCCTAGCAATACATTAACTGTCGTATTACTAACATTATAATTAGACAAACAATCACCTCATGTATATATAATAGATTTTCAATAATTCTTGTAATAACAATATTATTATTGTAAAAATATTTCTTTTCTTCCATTGTCAGATATATTAGTCCATTACATTAAGTTAATTGCATTTGTATATTGTTTGCCCCTTCCACTAATATTCAAACTAACAACCACAAAGGTGTGCTCACATGTCAACTTACAACAAACTCTTTCGTGACCGTATCCCGGAAATCATTCAAAAATCGGGCAAAGACTTAAAAACAGAAACTCTAAATCAGGATCGTTACATTCTAGAACTTAAGAAAAAATTGTTTGAAGAAGTAGAAGAATACCAGATTGCAACTACAAAAGATGATGCATTAGAAGAATTGGCTGATTTGCTTGAGTTGATGATCATCCTTGCTCGTGTCACGGGGCTTCGATAGAAGAAATTGAAAAAAAAATCAGAGTTGATAAAGCAGAGAAGCGCGGAGGGTTTGATGAAAAGCTATTTTTAATTGAGGTTAAGGATTAACTTAAATGTAATATGAGCAATTCCCCTTTTTCCAAAAGGCGCAGTTCTCTTTGAAGAATTGAGCCTAAATATAAAAACATACTATTCTAAACCACAATATAATCTTATGCACTTCCTCAGATTCTAAGGTTCAATAACCTTCTAGTACGCTACTAATAAATTCTTCTCCATAATTGACACTTCCTTCCACTACAATATTCTAAAATGACGGTTTAATCACTTTTAAAATAGACCTTATTACTTTTGCCTTCTTTATTATTAATTCCATTTATTGATTGAGGACAAATTCCAATGTATAAGTTAAAATATAAGCACACGAAAGGAGCTTCAAATGAAAAAAATAATAACACTTTTATTATTATCGATAGCACTTACTGGATGTTCCTTTATTGAGGAAACGAATGATACATTAAACTATGCCACAGAAGCCACGGAATATCTAAATGATTTAAGCAATTTCACGGAAGAAACTTCCGGACTCGTGAATCAAGCAGTTTCTGACCCCGCAGCAAAAGAAGAGCTTGAAACACAATTAATAACTCTAGAAAAATCGATTACAGATTTTAATGCAATCGATGCTCCAGAAATTGCAGATGGAATACATCAAAATCTTACAGAAAAGAATCAACAGCTTCTTGATATTACAGAAGGTATTATTCAAAATGGCGAAGTAGCAGTAGAACAACTTCAGAACTCCGAAATATATCAAACGATTGAGAATATCACTGAACTGAAAACTCAAATTGAAGACCTCGGATTTTAACTGGAACCACTTCTTGGTGAAGTGGTTTTTTCATTTGTTCATTGTCTTATTGATTACCCTTTTCATAGGTAAAAAATAAAATTCTAAGACTAGAGGTCACTGCAGAATTTCTCTTCCTGTGTAATTAATATAAGGAGATCGCCATCTTGGCGATCTCCCAGTTTGGTTTACTAAGTTCTTTTCAGTTCCTTACTGCATTCTTCTTTTTCTCCGCCTCTCTGCGTCTTTGTGCTCTGGTTGTTTTTCTTCTTAATGGCTTTTCCGCTTCAATTTTCGCTTCTTTGTGTTTTAATATAACCGGAGATACAAATGTCATCAATATCAATAAACCAATTAAATACAGAACGGAAAACGCATATATCTTGTGCCCTAAATCAGTCAATTGCTGTAGAACAAGCCCTTCCTGTCCATTCCTTCCAGAGGCAAATCCCCCAACAAGCATGATAACGACCGACCCGACCATAAATCCTTTTCTGATTTTGGAATCTTTTGGATTAAGAATTCCATCAGCAATAACAGATCTTTTTAAAATCGTAAATCCTAAAACAGCCAAATAGATTGCACAAACTACTAAAAAAATAATTGAACCATAGGCAAAAAAGATAAGTGGCATAACGGAATAGAAACCAATATTTAAAATGGCTAAAATAGTCATTACTTCCTTAAAGCGAACCATATCCATACCATTTTTCCACCAACACCATGCAAACGCCAATTCTACAAAACTAATAAATATAAATAAAAGAAAAAGCTCTAGAGAAAAAACTGCCAAGCTGCATAATGCCCCAAAAGAAAGCAAAAAGAATAAGTTCATAGAAACATTCATATGCAGTATAAATTTTTTAAATTTCCTTTCTTGATTTCCTAGCATGTACGACTCCCACATTTCTGCGCTGCCCATAATTACTGTGAATACTACTCTACTATAATATATCTATACAAACCAACTAAACGTAAAAAAGTGTAAATCTTCCTTTTATCCCTTGCAAAAAGGGAACTCCCGCTATCCAGGAAGTTCCCTTTTTGAGCAAGCAAACTCTAAAACAATAAAAACTCCTGTACAACCTAACCCATATAAACACTATCACATGTTCCGGGCAATGGTTCATAAAAACAATGCTGTTTAAATTGACCAGTAAAGGGCTGGTCGAACCATGTTGGTGGACACGGAGCATCAAATGGATTAAAGTACCAAAGAGCATATTTCGCTGGGTGATCTCTCCAGCTTTCCAAATTCCTTCTTGCTAATCTTCTTTCAGAATCTCTGGCTCTTTGATAAAAAACATTGCCTTTTTGAACAGCCTCAAAAGAGTAATTTCCTCCTTGTATCTGAAAAATGACATCTTCAATTGTTCTCACATCTCTAAAATCAATACAATCTGCAACAGCACGATTAACAATTACATTTCCAACATATAGCATCCCTTGTCTTCCTTCACCTTCAGCTTCTGCTCTCATCATCCTTGCCATCAAATCAACGTCTGCCTCTCGGTAAGCTACTCTTGCCATTTTTTCACCTCCAGAATATAGTATGATAAAAAAACGGTATTCATGTCTTTATTAAAAAGAATGCTTTAGTTTTAACGCTAACGTATAAATTAATCCATTCTTTATATATTTATTCAACTATTCTGTCCACTTCAACCTTTCTATTTTACTATTTTCAGACGGAATTACACTGTTTTATTCATTATTAATTCCCTATATCTGTTTCAGTTTCATTCCGAATGATGATATAATTTTCACATTGCATTCTCATCTGTGATATATGATTTGTAAGTTAATAAATTGAGTGCAATGGGAGGCGTATTGATTGAAGTTGACAAATCAAGAGTTAAATATTCTAGCGATATTGGATGAAAATCACCGTGTTTCTGCCAAATCCATTGCAATGCAGCTAGAAATGACGGAAGAAAACGTTAATAAACTGATTAAGAAATTGGAAGAAGAAAAAGTCATCGTAAGCTATCCTACTCTGATTGACTGGAACAAAATTGAAGGAAAAGAAACGATTGTTGCGATGATTGATGTTAAAGTGACACCACAACGCGGAGTTGGCTTTAATGAGATAGCTGAGCAAATTTACCGCTACCCAGAAGTCCGTTCGCTTTATCTGATGTCTGGTACATATGATTTATCGGTAACAATTGAAGGTAAGACCATGCAGGAAATCGCCTTGTTTGTTTCCAATAAATTAGCGACCATTGAAAATGTTGTATCTACGACAAGCCATTTCATGCTAAAAAAATATAAACACGACGGAGTCATTATTGAAGGCGAAGAAGACAAAGATCGGAGAATGGTGGTTTCTCCATGAGTATAGATTATCAGCAGTATCTGTCCACAACAGCAATGAGACTCGAACCATCCGGAATCCGTAAATTCTTTGACCTGGCTGCAAGTATGGATGACGTTATTTCGCTCGGGGTTGGCGAACCGGATTTTATTACTCCATGGAATATTCGAGAGTTTGCCATCGAGGCCCTTCGGAGCGGGCAAACAGCTTATACAGCCAATGCCGGATTACTGGAACTTCGCCAGGAAATCTCCAATTATTTAAACAGAAGATTCCAGGTTGAATATCAGCCGGAAAATCAGATAATTGTTACGGTTGGAGCCAGTCAGTCGCTTGATCTCGCATTCCGGGCCATCTTGAACCCCGGGGATGAAGTACTAATTATCGAACCTGCCTTTGTTTCCTATGCCGCAATTGTAACAATGGCCGGGGGAGTGCCAATCAGAGTTGAAACAAATGCAGATAACGGTTTTAAGGTGACACCTGATCAGCTTGAGGAAGTAATTACTTCCAAGACAAAGGCTATTCTTTTATGTTCACCAAATAATCCGACAGGCACAAGCCTGAATAAGGACGAACTGACGGCAATTGCAGCCGTAGTTGAAAAACATGATCTTCTAGTCGTTTCCGATGAAATTTATGCAGAACTGACATATGATCAGGAATTTACCAGTTTTGCGTCCATTCCAAGTATGTATGAACGGACTATTCTAGTTAATGGATTTTCTAAAGGGTTTGCCATGACAGGCTGGCGCTTAGGTTTCCTTGCTGCACCACGGGAATTAATCAGTGTCATGGTGAAGATTTATCAATATACAACAATGTGTGCACCAACTATGCTGCAAATGGGAGCAATTGAAGCATTGCGCAACAGTTCTGAGCAGGTTGAGAAAATGCGGCAAAGCTACTGGAGGAGACGGAACTTTACCGTTCAGTCACTTAATCGGATTGGGCTGGAGTGCCATACCCCAGGTGGAGCTTTCTATGTGTTCCCTTCGATTAAAAAATCTGGGTTGACATCAGAAGAATTTGCACAAGGCTTGCTTCAGGAGGAAAAAGTTGCAGTTGTTCCAGGCAATGCATTTGGAGCATCTGGTGAAGGCTATATCCGCTGTTCCTATGCTGCTTCCATTGAACAGATCGAGATTGCGATGAATCGAATAGGACGTTATATGGAGTCTCTCGTGAGAACGAAAAACACTGTATTGGAAGAAGTAAAATAAACAAACAGTAGTCAACTGCTCACTACTGCGAGTATCGTCCATTTCATCCCTATTATCGTTATAATTGAAGTTGATCCAATGATTAAAACTCAACAGAATATAGAGGCAAAATTACGACTCAGCTCATGACCGAGTCGTAATTTTGCTGCATAAATAGATGCATACGATTATGAATTACGTGTTTCTGCTTCAGCTACACGTTTCACACGTTCCAGGAATTCAACAACCACCTTATCGGATGCAAAGATTAAAAAGATTTTCACAAACCATTTTAATGGGCGATTAGTAGTTGTATATTTTAAGTATGTTTTATTTTCATTTAGCTTTTTTAATTCATAGAGGGCGGTGATTTCAAACATTTTGGCAAGTGTAAAACCAATTTTCAACTTTCTATGATCCGGTTCATTCAAATATTCCAGTGTTTCCACATCATATTCTTCGATTCGTTTACCTTCTTTATATTTTTGACGATAGACACTTCCAACTATCTCTTCCGTTATTTTAACAGGCTTCTGATCGACAACCTGTGGCATGATTTTTTGCATTTCTTCCAGGGAACCGCCAAAATAGCTCCACACCTGTTCAATCGGAGCATTTATTTCTATATCCCTTGTCCACGTTTTCATAAGTATTCCTCCACCAGTCTAGTTATCTAGACATCCTTTTTCCTATAGTGAATGTTTCATTATCCTTATTAGATTTTTACTTTCGTACACTCTTTTACTCGTTTGCTTAATAATGAACATTTAGCAGTTCGATTAATTCTATAATTTCTTTATCGTCACCTGGGTCAACGTACACTAGCTTAGTATTGTTAATGATGTCCTCCATATCTTCTCGTACTTTTTCTTTGTCTATATCATCAGGAGGAGGAAATCCACCATACCAACGCGATGGAACGTTGTATACATTGATTGTGCCATCTCCATTTCCGCTATAGGTCACTATTCCATCTACTAAGCGGGAACCACGTAATTGAATAACATCCTCTGGATAACCAACATCAGTGCCATCATCAGGATTAAGTAGTGTGCCCGCAGGAATATGTTGAACATCCAATACATCTATCTCTTGATTTGGTCCAAGTTGCCTCCATACTCGAGCAAATTCGATTTGTTCACTAGAATATTGGGATAGTGTTTCATCGTCTTCCTTGTCAACCTCATTCGTTTCACTATTTTCTTGCATGATACTATCCGACTCAATCGATACAGATTCTTCTGAAGTGATATGATTTGCATCATCAATGTCTGATTCCTCTAACTCACTTGTTAACGTGCTTTCTTCTGTTTCGATTGCATCACCTTCTGCAGTTTCGACAGCAGCATTCTTTTCTAAAGAATCGGTTGCAGATTCTTCGTTTGTATTGCCACCACATCCTGCTAGCATAAATAAGACAATAATAAAATAAAAAGTCTTTGTTAACCCTTTCATTCTTCAAACCAATCCTTTCATCATTTTAAAAACAGATAAAGTTCCTAGAGGTATGTATTCTCTAGGACTACCTATCTATAAATCCTTGTTCATTTTACCATATATTGTAAATAGTGATAACTAACCCTTTTTTTAAGAAGGAGTTGGAACTTTTTTAGAATTGGATTAACAATGAATTTTAGTGGCAGGGAAATTGCCTACGATACTCCCCTGCCTTTTAATGATATAATTAGTGATATCTAAACCAAACAAACCATCCTTTTTCCTTACTCTTTGATAGAAAGATCTGACCTTCTGACGCACTGGCACTTTTTCCTTCCCATTTAGGAAAATACAATCTTACTAACCATGATTTATTAGCAACTGCTTCTCCACAAAAGTTTTTTGCCATCTCATAATAGACTTCATTATTTTCTTGTCCAACTGTTTTCGGAAAAGGGAGAGAAGTTATTATCTCCCACTCTGAAAACAGTTCTCCATAATCATCTTTCTCGTAAGTATTATGAACAATTATCCGGAGTGCATTTAATAGTTCATCCTTATCTTTAATAGATGTCTCCTCTAATTGTTTGATCTTTGGACATTCCACAACTGTTTGCGCGTAATTATTGCTTGGTACAAAGGTAATGAAAGTGATTAGCATCGCTGCTACACTTAATTTTTTCATAAACTTCACCTCTGTACTAATATCCCAGCACCCTCAATGTTTATTCAGCAAACCAGTCCATTTCATACAATAAGAAGAATTTGGGCTCAACCGATTTATCTATGTGGCAGGATTTACACTTTTCTCCCAATTTTCTCTTGTTAATTTCATATTAATAGAGTCTATCCATTTCCCTTCAAATTCCAGTTCTTTTTCATCAATACTATCTTTAACAAAGCCAACTTTCTCATAAACATACTTAGCCCTTGGATTGAAGTCAAAAACACTTAAAGTTAGTTGAGCAAGTGTAGTGTTTTTAAATACATAATCAATTATGAGTTGAGTTGCTTCCGTTCCTAGACCACGATTCCTTCCCTTTGGTCCAATAAGTATTCTAAAATTCATACTATGATTTTTTTCATCATATAAATTGATTACTACTTCTCCCACTAGGATTCCTTGAGATTGGTCAACAATAGCAAGATCCATTCGATCGGTTTGTTCATGTCTGGTATTGTACCAATGCAGAATTGATTCTCTTTCCCTATCAAAGTCCAAGCTGCTTCCTGTCAGTTTTATTACTTCATAATCCTTTAAGCATTCCTCAATATATGGAAAGTCTTCATCTTTAAAAGGTCTAAGAACAACCTTTTCCCCTTTTAGTTGAGGTTTATGACCTAAATATACCATCCCGCTCACACTCCCTTATTTATAAAGTCTGTAATCCAAAAGCTAATTTATCAATTCTCCTCCTTTTATCATCAATTATTATTTATGCATACTTTTGACAAAAGCTCCATTATTTTATTTTTTTAGCAAAAATATGATTCTAAAGAAATTAAGAAAATATAAAAACCCTGAATTCGTAAATGTTCATTTTTTACGAATTCAGGGTTGGATTTGCAATATACTGATTCTCACCATTCACAGGAGACGCCCTGCTTTACAACTAGCTATCTGTTTTGACCAATTGCTTTCTTTACCATTGGTGCAACGTTTGTAGAAAGTAATTCAATATTTCTCACTACTTTATCAAATGGGATTCCACCAATATCGATTTGTGCTAAGAAACGTGTATGTCCATATAATTCATGTTGTCGAAGAATCTTCTCCACAACTTGTTCCGGACTACCCACAAACAATGCTGTTTCAGGACTAGCTATTTGTTCAAAGTCATCTCTTGACATTTTTGTCCCCATTCCACGTTGGCGATTAACATAATTCCAATAATTGGAGTAGTATGGGTAGAACTCATCCTTTGCCTCTTCTGTCGTTTCTGCAAGATAGACATGTCCCGTAACTCCGATGTTTAATTTATCCGGTGAATGTCCAGCCTGTAAGCCTGCCCTTCTATATATATCAACGAGTGGCTTAAATCTCATTGGGTCACCACCCAATATTGCTAAGGCCATCCCGACTCCCAATCTTCCTGCACGAGCAGCACTTTCAGGTGTACCTCCAACTCCAATCCAGATTGGTAACTGTTGTTGGACAGGTCGAGGGGAGATCTCCGCGTTATTTAACGGGGAACGAAACTTTCCATTCCAAGATACAATCTCGTTTTCATTAAGCTTTAATAGTAAATCCATATGCTCGCTAAAAAGCTCATTATAATCATTTGTACTGTATCCAAAAAGTGGGAAAGATTCAATGAAAGCTCCTCGACCAGCCAATATTTCCGCACGACCGTCTGAAATCAGATCTAATGTAGCAAAATCTTCATATAGTCGAACAGGATCAAGTGTGCTTAATACACTCGTAGCACTTGTTAGTTTAATATGCTTTGTTGCCTGTGCAATTGCAGATAATACTACTGCCGGAGACGAGACAGCATAGTCTAACCGGTGATGCTCTCCCACACCGAAGATGTCGAGGCCTGCTTCTTCAGCAAGTTTGGCAGCATCCATTATTTCATCCATTCTTTGCTTAGTACTGATTGATTTTCCAGTAAGAGGATCTGGGCCTATATCTGCAAGTGTATATATCCCTACTTCAAAGCCGTTAGTTTCTTTTGTTGGCAATTCTTTACCCCCCTCTTAAAACACTAATTCAATACGATTTCCAGACGGGTCATAAACGATATGTTTTCCATCTTCTTCTATTACTGTTGCCTCGATTTTCCGTAAATTGGTAATCGTTTTATTGAACGCTTCTTCATTAGGTAAAAGAAGAGTATAAGATTCCATACCGACACCATTTTCTGGAGGCTTTGGTGCTCCTACTCCATTCCATGTATTAACACCGATATGATGATGGTATTTACCTGTTGAGAGGAATAATGCCTGACTTCCATAGCGGTTAACCACATCAAATCCAAGACCTTTCACGTAAAATTCTTCTGTCTTTTCTAGTTCAGAAACATGCAAATGGACATGCCCCATTAATGTTCCTTCGGGCAGACCTTCCCATGATTTACCTGGCACACGGTTTTTTAATAATCGGTCAAAATCCAATGGATCAACTGTCATGGCTACCTCTTCACCATTCCAGCTCCATTCAGAAGGATCTCGATCGATATAAATTTCAATCTCATTTCCATCTGGATCATGTAAATATAGTGCTTCACTTACAAGATGATCCGATGATCCGAAACGGATACCTTTTTCTGTAAAGTGGACAACGATATTAGCCAAGTCTGTTTTCTCAGGTAAAAGAAGTGCAAAGTGATACAATCCTGTAGTTCTACCTTGTTTTGGAATGACATTTTCAGGTTGTTCCAGTGATAAGATACTTGTCTTCCCATCTGTAGTCAGTTTTGCTGACGAAGATGTTTGTTCTAAAATATCGAATCCGATTATTTCTTGATAATACTGTAAAGACCTTTGTAAATTCTCTACCTTTAACCTGACATGACCAACATATGTCGTTGGTTTACTGTGGAACCCCATGTTATTCCTCCTATTATTTATTTGAGTTAAATAGTTTGTTATCTAAAGATAAGGCCGATTTACTCGCAAAAATAAAGAAAATGGACATTGCTAGTAATGCTAAATCAAGTTCATACCCTGCCATTTGGCCATTTCCAAGGAAACCTGCTGGAAGTTTTGCTGTAATAATAGCTCCAACCATGATTAATGCAAACAACAAGGAAATAACCTGTGTTCCAAGTCCTAGAATTAATGCAATTCCTCCTACTAGTTCTATAACTGCAACAGCATAAGCCAGAAATCCTGGAACCCCAAGACTGTCAAAATATCCTGCTGTATTTGTAATTCCCCCTTGGAATTTAACTAATCCATGGATGAAGAATATAAGACCTAATATCCCTCTTAAAATAACTTTCCCTATTTCTTGTTTATTCATTTCTTTTCTCTCCTTTTTTATAGGTTACTTTATGTAATAGAGTTTATAATTGTAATATACTAATGTCAAGTAATAAATTTTTTTTTTATAATCAGTTAACTTTTTATGATATATTATAATTTAGAGGTGAATATATAAATGAAAAAACCAACAATCTGTCCAAGGTTTGAAAAAGCCATCTCCCTACTAAGTCAAAAATGGACGGCATTAATTATTTATAAACTATTACTGGGTACACAACGTTTTAGTGAAATTCAATCATCTATCGGCATAAGTGGTAAGGTACTATCGGAGCGATTAAAGGAATTAGAGCACTTGGATATAGTGAAACGTGAAGTCATACCTGATACACCAGTCATTATTGAATACTCCTTAACAGAAAAAGGACAATCTATGGAACCAATTTTGAGAACAATTGAGAACTGGTCTCAGGCTTGGATTAAATCAGAATCTGAGTTACCAACAGATTAATTTTCATTAAAGTTCAACAAATAATTAGAATCCACATGTAGAACAACCATTTTCATCGTTTAGCAGTTTCAGCACAGAAAGCAGAATTTAACCTTGTCAGTTTGAACTACGTAAAGTTTCATTTCTTTCTTATGCCCTGCTAAGTTGCCCAATTAATTAAAAGGATCGCCATGATGACGATCCTTTTATCGTTCAAGCATTTAGTTGTTATAGATGTCTAGAGTTTTCGATTTAATGCTGAAACTTCTGTTTACCATTTTTATATAATCCGAATATACTTTCAATAGAAATCAATAGACCTAATATTAAATAAAACAGTGCCCTTTCCATCTCATTGAAACCTAAAACTGCTGATATTCGTTAAAAATAATGCAAAATTAAGTGAAACACTATTTTAAACCTTCTGTATCCATCATTTGATTTACACAACTTACTTTTTCCTTCTTCGATCTTAATACCTCTCTCTCACCAATTTATTACACCTATTTCTTTAACGGCATAAATAATGCAGGAGTTAATTCCTCACTTTCAATGACAATACCAGTTAATCCTATTTCGGTTTTTGTTTCGTGCCACTCATCTTTTTCCCAAAACACAGCATCCCCGGACTCAACTTTAAAATATTCGTCTTTTTCATTACGGACATACCCCTCTCCGTTTAAGATTAAAAGAAGCTGAGGGACTGCTGCATGGTGGTAGCCCACGATACCATTTTTATCTAAGTACATAGTTCCAATGTTCGTTGTTTTATTTGTTTGGATAATACGAGACATAATGAAATCCGAATTATATTTTGAAATCTTTTTACCAATGTCTTTGTTAAATTTATAAAATTCCATAATGGCCTCCTAGAATAGAAATGTTACTTTGAAAAAATCCGCATGTAGTCGTATCGACTTGGATCAGTTAGTTCATTAAGATACTTTGAAGCTTTATTGAATGTTCTCTATCTAAAGAACCAAATCCTTCTTTTTCATGATTACTGAATATTTCTGCATCATTATTATCATTAAACCAGACTCTATATTCATATAGCCTTTCAGGTTCATTCTCATCCAATGTGTAAAATAGTGTAACTAATGCGTCCTCTTTTCTCTCCATCGACACCTCTTTACCAGGTTCCCATTTAATCTGCTTGAAAATCCCCCTAAGTTTGTCCATTATTTCTTCATCAGTTAATATTACAGTATCTTCGTAATCCCCTTCTTGCTCAACTTTTTGTACATCAACTCTTGTTAAGTTATCATAATCTTGACTCGAACAAGCTGGAAACAAAGATAAAACGAAAAATAATAAAATCACCTGCTTGTTGAATTTAACCTTCAAACCAAGCACCCCTTTTATTCCTTAAACAATAGATTTCATCTTTTATCCTTCCCTAATAGTAAAAAGGGAAAAAAATAGCTGACGTTCAATCTCATTTTCAACGCTTGCATCCTTTACATCATTCAGTGTCAGATTTCTGAATCAAAGATTCAAGATTATCGTGAATAATTCTAATATGGTGTGCTTCATGAATGGCTAATAGTTGAATCGCTTGAATAAGGTTAGGATTATTTGCTGCAGGGTCTAAAAAAACAATATGCCCAGCAATATCTTCCTCAATATTCGCTACCATTGTTGATATTTTTAAAGTCTCCTTAACCAGAAGCTGATTCAATTCGTTAAAGTCCAATGTATTGTATATTTTTTTTGGCGGATTCAAGATAAAAGGTGCCTTCATACCTTTCCCATGCTTTTCTCTGTACTCCTTATAAATATCTTCTATATTAGTATCAAATGGTTTGTTTCTCATCATCTGTGCAAATAACTTTGTGCATGGAATGGTAATGGTTGCAGCAACTCGCAGCATTCTTGTAATTAAATATAAGTGATACATCGTTTCCCCAATAGACCATTTGCTTTCGTTAGGTCTTTCCCATAATTGAACCCTCGATATCGATTTGAGTGTTGGAAAAAGCATTTCTCTTTGTTGTTTAATTGTTATAAAGTGTTTTTTCATACTTTCAGATCTCATCGTGTACCCCGATTCTCTCAGTTCTAAAATAGACTAACCTGCGTCTTCTCGATAATTGAACAAGAAAAAAGCGATTCATTTTGGAATCGCACTTCTGGCTTGTTTAATTAGATTGTAACTTTCTCAGTATTACTATGTTTGCAGCAACTCCGATAAACCCAGTAATCGCGAATACATATGCTACAAACAAAGATATTGAAGAAGGTGATTCAGTAAGTATTCTAAGCATACCAACCGAAAAAATAAGAAAACTGCCTACAAGTGTAATAATGCTTCGAGTTTTATTTTTCACCTTTCAAACCTCCTAACAGTATTGCCAGCACAACAAAATAACTAACCTGCCCCGATAGGTAAATGTCACTATATTCATAATAGCATAATATTCTAATATTTCCTAAAGATATACGGTCTATATTATCATTTATGTATTTTTTGGAACATCATTAATCACTTCTTTAATTTCCGTGTATTGAGGTTCACATTAGACAACTTTCTGAAGTGCTCCATACTCACTCTGACAATATGTTTGAGATTGATCTTGAATTATTTTCAACATAATCTATCCTCCAGTTTCTTAATTCATTTCTTTTCTATTCCCTTGATATTTCGTTTCATAACCCATTAGAAATTTTTTCTATGAGTTTTCGTTGTTTTAAGAATTTTAAGATGGGGTAAAGACTAGACATAGAGGTATGCGTATAAAGTTAGTGGAGGCGATCTTATGATTACAAAGGAAAAAGCTTTATTAACAAAAGAAGATTTTCATACTAGAACAGACTTGCCAAGTTGGCTCCATAAAGCATACGAAACTTTTCATAACACGGTAACGGATAAAACGTTTCCATGTTATTTTGGAATGGGTGGCGAACTGAAAGGCGAGCTTCGCTATGCTTATATTAATCAAGACGACTGGAGTAATCTGCCGGTTGCAGTAGAAGGCTTTCTAGATTTATTTAAATTACCAAATTACAAGAGACACGGTCTCTTTGTATTTGTAGAGCCTTTTGAGCAAGAGGGGTCTATCGAAGACTATCGGGAGCAATTTTGGAATATTCTTCAATACTTACATGAGGTAGACGAAGTTGAATGGCCGGAAGACAGTCATCAAGACCCCGATCACTATTTATGGGATTTCCGATTCAATGGCGAGCCAATCTTCGTGTTCGGAAATGCTCCTGCCTATAAAAAGCGAAAGACACGTCATTTAGGAAATGCGATGGTTCTTGGATTCCAGCCTCGTAAGATATTTGAAGGATTAGAAGGGACGGAAAAAGGCGGAATTATGTCTCGTGAAAGAGTTCGTAAACGTGTAGAAGCTTGGGATCAGCTGCCTAAGCATCCAAATATCGGACACTATGGAGACCCGACACATAATGAATGGAAGCAATTCTTTATTGGTGATGATATTGAACCAATTCAAGGAAAATGTCCATTCCACCATAAATCACAAGCGTAAAATCCCCGTTTTATTGGGGATTTTTGGAAAATTACGAAACAGTAAATCCATTCTCTACCCTCTTTCTACTATTGCTATAGCATTATTTACTTTAAAATGTCTTCTAAGGTCTTATCAAGTGTTTTATAGGTAAACTTATAACCTTCACGTTCTAATCTGTCTGGAAGAACCCACCGACTTTTTAATACCAATTCTGTTTCTGTTTTAATTATCAGCGATCCAATCTCCAACATCCATTTGGGCGAAGGTAGACCCAATGGAACATTCATCGTTCTTCTTAGTTTTTCCATTAATTCACGATTACTAACAGGTTGTGGTGAAGAGCAATTAAAAACTCCACTTAGCTCTTCTTTATCTTTCAAAAAATGAACGATTTTAAATAAATCCTCGATATGTATCCAACTAAACTTTTGGTTTCCCTTTCCTTGAACACCTCCAAGTCCAAACTTCACTAAATTTCTATAAGGTTTTATTACTCCGCCGTCCTTACCTAATACAATAGCTATGCGTAAGGAGATTTGCCTTGTTGTTGGTAGATCAAAGGCAAAGAAGGTTTTCTCCCAGTTTGTTGCAACATCAACCGAGAATCCTGAACCAATCTCCCCTTCTTCCTCTGTCATAGGACGATCTTCAGCGTGTCGATAAATGGTTGCCGTACTGGAATTCATCCAAATCGCAGGTGGTTTATTACATGCCTGAATAGCTTCTCCCAGTATTGTAGTTGTCCTTATCCTTGAATTCATAATTTCATTCTTATTTGCTTCATTATATCGACAATTTACAGATTTACCCGCAAGATTGATAAGAAGTTCCGTATCTTCCAATGCCTCTATAATACCCAATTTATCTTCCCAAGAAATATGTTGTTTTTGCCGTGATATGATTTTTACTTCATATCCTAGCTCCTTAAATTTCTTCGCAAAATATTCACCAATAAAACCTGTTCCTCCCGCTAAAACTACCTTTTCCATTGAAAAACCCCAATCTATTTTAAAGTCGGTTATTATTTCAGGTGCCAGTTTAATGATAAATTCCTCTATACTTCTCCACTCAATAATACTATATAATCTGTATTATAGATTAATTCATAATAATATTTTAAAAAATAAACACACATTAAATAATTTGGACCAATGTAAAATTCCTTATTTAAGAAAAGCATCATATAGCATAATTAGGTTTGTTATACTACTATTTCCATTCGTGGTTCAATACACTAGATAGAAATGAATATCACTAGCCATCTTTAATCTAAAAATCTTCAATACCTCGGCCCCTGTCTGATCTTGTTCTCCGTTCTTCTCTCCATAATACACCCCAACTAACAAAATCAAACCAAGTGTAATCAAAGCAACTATAATTTCCCTCAAATTATTCCCAAAATAAAAAAGAGCCTGATTGATAGACAATCAAACTCTGGTATATCAACTTTCTTTATAAATCTACTTTAGAATCAAAGTCTTCTAAACCATTTGCTGCATCATCGTAACACTAGTATGATTCCCTTCAATAGTCGAGAATTCGAATTCTGCCGTCTATCTATCGACTAATTCTTTAGACGATTAACCTCATTATTAGTAAAAAAGTTTCTATTGTTACTCTCTTATTTGTTAAACAAAGAATGCCTCCTCGGGCAATTTATAGGTTTCCTCTACGCCAGCTTGAGTGACAACAAGCTCATTGGAGTTATCGGAAGCTGGCTCTTTAGTTAACCTATCTGTACGATAATCATAGACCAATTGTTCAATATCTTGTTTTTCCTTCCCTTCCGTCGTTTGACTTTCACCAACGACGGTTAGCATATAAATTACCCCTAGTATTGCTACGATAACAAGGGTAAAGATTAATATTTTCATTTTCTTCTTCCTTTTCATGTTGGGTGTCATCTCCTGTCTGACTGGTTGTAGCCGCTCTCCCATTTACAAATAATTTTACATGTAAAATTAAGTGGATAAGTAGCGGAAATCTTTCCTAATTCTTTATATACCCTTATGAGACGTAAATTAATCAAAAACTGAAAACATATAACTTTACTGAAAATTTTCTTTCTAGTTTCTATGTAAATAATTACTAATCGCTCCTGCATTTGTTCATACTGAAGATATGATAAAATAGAAAAATAGGAATACCAGATAGGGTGAGCTTATGCGAAAACTGAGAAATATTATCGTCTTGCTGGTCATTGCAGGAGTTTTTTGGAACTTTTATGGAGATACATTCCAGCAAACTGGATTTACAGGCGTATATAAAGATATCCGATCGGATGCCAATGAAATCAGAGAAAATCCAAATGTCACTGCAGCAATCGATACGATCAGTCAAGAGATTAAACTATTAGTCGGTCGGTTGACAGATGTCTCGCCAGATGATGAACAGCCAGCACAACCTGCCGCTGAGAAACCGCAATTAGAGGAGCCAACCGAGCAATCCTTCTCGGTCCATAATGTGGAAATTGGTGATAAGCGTTCCGAGGTGGAACAGCATGCGGGAGAGCCAAAGCGCTCGTCATTAAATGAATATGGTGTCGAATGGGTTACCTATCATGAAAATTATCAAAACTTTTTCATGGCATCATATGATGAGCAGGATCAGGTTACTGGGTTATACACCAATCAGGACTTACTGACCTCTACAAATGGAATCACCTTTGATAGTTCAAGAGACTCTGTACTGTCAACGCTCAATGAGCCGCTGTCAGCAATCAGAAAAGGGCTCATCAATTACCAGATCCAAGACAATCAGGAATATAATATCTTTCTTATCGACAACAATTATGTGACCATCTTCTATGACAAGCATGAAAATAGTACGGTTACAGCAATCCAAATCATCAGTGGCGAACTCGAACAACAGAAGGACACGTATTATGCCGGTCCAAGTGAAGCGTTGACAGAAGGATTGGAATATCAATTGTTCGATCTGACAAATACTGTAAGAGTGAACCATGGACTTTCTGTTCTTGAATTGAATGAACCCCTCATAAAGACAGCTCGTGACCACAGTACAGACATGGCCGAAAACAACTATTTCAGTCATACGAACCTGGAAGGACAATCACCATTTGACAGAATGGCAGAAGATAATATTGCCTTTCGAACTGCTGGCGAAAACCTTGCTACCGGTCAGCAAAGCAGTATTTTTGCCCATGAAGGTTTAATGAACTCGCTCGGCCACCGGGAAAATATATTAAAAGAGGATTTTGAATCCCTTGCTGTTGGTGTTTCATTGAGTACCGACGCTCAACCATTTTATACAGAGAATTTTATGACAAAATAGAAGGTATCAGATTAATTGTAAATATGCTTCACTATTGAACATCTAATGGAACCGCATAAATACCTGTACCTTCTTCCCACGTTACCAATATTTCATATATTGCCTTACCGTTTTCCTTTACGTCTTTCAAGTCGTTGTATGTTGCTATCATATTATTGTTGTTATCGTAAACTCTTATTTCATAATTTAGTGGTTGTTTTTCGAAGTTTAGTTTGATAGGATCACTTATATTAACACCCACCGCATCTTCTACGTTAACTAATTCTGTTGATGGCAAAGAATCCGCTTCTATACTTATCATTTGTCCTGTTTTGAAATCAAGATAACTCCAACTGTAACCACCTTGACTTGTTTTTACTGTTTCTTCGCCAAAAGAAATGGTTAGTGAAGGTGGTTTCTCATATTGAGTAAAATTAATTTCTTGAGAATTTCCATCACCATTTGAAGCATCATTATGTTCTGGATTACCTTCATTTGCATTACTACAACCTACTAAAGCAAACAGCATAAAAACTACACTATAAATTTTCTTCAAATTATCACCCTTTAAATTAGACATCCGTTTTATATTAAGGTTTCTCTATGTTCATGAGAATCTGAATGTAAGTTACCTTAGTTTCACACTATAATATCTCATTGCTTTTGGAATTCCCTTTATTTCAAAAACCCCTTTATAGATTAAACTTCTCACTCTATATTCTATAAAAGAATCCCCTAACTGATTGATCTGGCGATATACTTCCCCGATTAACCTTCCTGCTTTTATAAATCCTTTTTCACTTTGCTCAGCATGTATATTTCGGGCAGTATCCACAATCAATTCATCAAAGTAATCTTTATTGACAGAGTTGATTTTGTTGTTCTCACAAATCCTCACTACTCCTCTTGATTCTGATAATGCTATCCATTCTCTTTCCAATCGTTTTCTATCTGCAGCAGTTAAACAAAAACATCTGCGAATTCCTGTATAACACCATCATTTCAAGAACTAATTTCCTTAACCTTCGTTGTTATTAAACCTACCAGAAAATCATAACCATCTTCCCCAAAATGAAGACCATCATTTTTAATTCCTTAAGTTTATTAAGATAATCTTCTAGAGAAATCATTTTAGAAAAGAAATCGATAAAGTGACTGCCTGTTAGATCTGCTACTTGTTTTACAACTAAAGCATACTTTAATAACACTTCATTAGTTCTTGCAAATTGAACTTTTTCATCAACAGGGGCAGGAGTGATTAAAATGGTTTTTTCAGGTTTAATCAGGTGTGTAATTTTATATAGGTTTTTTTTATAGGTTTCAAGATCAATTATTTTATGGAATGCCGCATCATTCGCACCAAATAACACTGTTACTAAATCTGGGTTATGTTTAATTACATCATTTTCAATTCTAATAATCGCCTCACACGTGTTATTGCCTGAAACACTTTTGCTACTCATACAAGAGTTAATGAAAGAATTTTAATTATTCAAGGTAGCTAATAAATCTTCACCACGAATTAACATAACTTCTATTTTATGTTCTTCATTTAAATTAGCTTGCCCAGTCACCGTTTCAATTTCTGATGATTCATTGCCTTCTTTTTGGTACTGTATTTCTGCGGTGAAATCATAAATTATCTCTTTCGATTCTGTCTTCTCATATTCAATGTTTTTTACCTTTATGCTGTAATCATTTTTTATCGCTTCAATCATCATTCCTGATCCATAGCTCATTATAAATTCCACAAAGGCTTCTCCATTTGCAAAATAATCTTTGTATAGTTTTTCTTCATATTGTGCTAAATCTTCGATGTCTGTATCACTATTAAATGCTTTCTTAAATTCATCATCGGGACCTGTAAAAGCATTCTGTAACACAGCTTCAACCGTCTCTATATTCTCATTTTGTATTTTCGTTTCTGTCTTCTCAGTACAACCGACCAATATAAGAAATGAAGTGAATAAAGCGATTACAAATAATTTGTACGTTTGTTTTTGCATAAAAACTCCCCCTTTATAAGTAAGTAATACGATGAACGATGCTATTAGGTTTCAAAAAATGCCATATACATATCCTAAATAAATCCATTCAGAGCCGTTTCAACGAGATAAAAAAAGAGAAAAAAACTAGATTGGTACTTGTCTTTTTCTCCTCAGAAATTCCAATTTCCAAAAAATCGGAGTCTGAATCGGTAATGTTTATTTTAACTAGACATAGCAGGTAGAATCACTGACACACGAATCATGTATTTAACGATAGATAGCCTTCTGCAAATCCTCCAATTCTTTGTTAATACTTGGATATCCTTCTATTTTCGGAATTATTTTTTTAGATGATGGACGTTTTAGACCTGCTGGATTTGCCATCATTTCGCAAGCGTAAAGCAATTGTGCAAGTACTTTATCGGAAAGAATTGGACGTCTCTCCATTTTGGAAGATTCCTCCAAAAGATAAGCTAAATGCTCAATGGAAAACACGATGTTCCAATAATAATCCAAGGTTTCACGTTGTATCGGTATTTCACCAGAAGCAGTATTATACAAGGTTTTTAAATTGGTTAAATTAATTCGCATCTTTCTCAGTTCCTTACTTTTTCTCACATTAAATCCTTTTTCCTGTTCAGAAAAAAGTACCAATAATAATTGTGTTTGACTCCGAATTGTTTTGCCAATAAAATGTGGAATACGGCTGGATGCAGACTTTCTTCCAATCAACCATACTCCGATTAAACCAATCACGCTCCCGATAATGACATCTATAATTCTGGATGAAGCAAAATATGAAAAGCTAAAGCTACCTACAGATGTACTTTCGGCCATTAAGAGAGCATTCGGAGTAAAGAACAATGCTGCCAGACCATAATTTTTCACAATAAAAAGTTCGGTAATAAATGTCAATATAAGTATAATAAGCGCGATAATATACCCAGATGGCTCCATTGTCAGAACCAAACTGGCAATAATAATTCCAATGACCGTACCAATTCCTCGTTGAATTGCACGATGATGAGTGGCCACAATTGTAGCCCCTGACATTACGGCCACACAGGATAGAGGGACCCAATACGAACGGGTCAATTCAAACTCAAATGCAATTATTGCAGCAATGGTTGTAATTAAGCCAAAACGTAATGCGGTGATAAAAACGATGGAGTTCTTATCAAAAGCACCTCCGAATATTGTCTTCAGTGATAATTTCGATGTTTGAATTACTTGATTAATTCGGGTTGTCGGTTCATTCATGATTGCATCTGCGTCATAAATTTTTGCAAATAACTGACTTACCGCTTCATCCATTTCACTAGGCTGAGGAATCTTTTCATAAACTATTTTATTTTTCTTATCAAATGAATTGGCAAGCTCCCTTACCGTCTGTCCCAACTCCTGTGGCAATTTTTCCTGAGTATCTATAAAATGCTCTGTGATATATATAAATATCTTATTTGCATGTTGATTTAATAGATACAACCGTTTAAATAAATCCGTTTCTCTCCATGAAATGTACCCTTTGGTAAGTGTTTCATCTGCCTCCCTCAATACAGACATCATATTGTGTCTTGATGTATTAAAGTTGTTCGTACCTATAGAGTCAATTAAATTCGCCAACTCTATATATACTCTTTTTACCACAGTTTCTTCTGCACCATAAGGGTCAAATAACCAACCAATCATGGCGATTACCCACGACAAACTCGCGCCGAGAAAGACGAGTGCAGCCCGTAAAGGCGCAAGCTCCGGATTCACTGGCATTCCTGAAACCATCGCAAAAACCAAAACAAAGAAGATTGCAGACGGCCCCGCAATTCTTAAGGATCCAAAAATAAAAATGACTGTTGCTCCTATCACTCCCATTAAAATAGCTACAGCGAGTGGGTAAGGAGCTGCAAGCGTTCCTAATATGGTGACCAAAGTCATTCCTAGCACAACAAAAAATATTTTTTTAGCCCGCTGTGCATAGGGTATATCAAACACATACAAATAAGTAAATCCACCCAATCCCGCAATTAATCCATATTCCAGACTACCGAAGAGCAATCCGATAATAACGGGAAGACTTGCAGCTAATCCCGCAGAAAAGGCTTTAACCCAAGGAAAAGGCTTCCGGTTAACCTTTAAAGCCTGTTTCAAAATAGATAAAACTTCAGATTTTTTATTTTTATTGCTTTTTACCAAAACTAAATCACTTCTTCCTTAGATAACTTTGTTGTCCTCAAGTCTTTCGGGTGACAGCCTTAGTTGCACTTATGTAGTAAGAAAGCTTCTACGCTTTCTTAACTAATTTAATAATATATTGAATTAAAGTTTACTAATGAACTCTTACTTTTCCATTTTCCGCTCCAAAAATACGCGTCTTTTTACCTGTACTTCACCTTTCTTCGGAGTTGGAGTATCGTTATTCTAAAATTTCCAGAAAGTAAACTTGAAAATAACATAGGAATAACAAGGGGTTGGGAATGAAAATACCCCGAATTCGCAAATGTATGTTTAACGAAAACAGGGTGGAATAGTAAATGTTTATTTCTGTTATACTATAAGAATAGAATTATGAGAATTCTTATCTCCCATCAATACTCTTTCACCCAAGGTTATCGAGCAACTCACGCACTTTCACACTTACAGGCAATGTCTCCCGCTTTCGCTGCTTCAATGAGCTCTGCTGCAACTTCCGGACGGCGAATAAGACCGCTCCCCTTTCCATTCGATGCCACATTAGGTACAGGGAATCCCATATTGATATCTATTCCCTTAAAGCCATTCCTTGCGCTCCATGAAAAAAGGACCAGCTTTTAAGCCGATCCTTTATCTAGCTGATCCAAATCCAACAACCCGTTCTGAGGTAATTCAATTTGAAAATGGGTTCCCATAGTAGTGCTTTCAACAATGCTGATGTTTCCCAATTGTTCGGTTAATACCTTTTTAACAAAAGGAAGTCCTAATCCCGTCCCACTATCTTTAATAGACATAAATGGATTAAAAACACTATCCCAATTTTCAAAAGGTATCCCATTCCCAGTATCGCAAAAATGGATTAAGATACTCTTGTCAACTACTTCTGTTCTAATCGTTATTTTCCTAATTTCCTTATCATCTGGAATAGCCTCCACACTATTTTTGATCAAATTGATAAACACCTGTTCCAGGTAGGTTTTATTTATGAAAGCCTTGAGTGGTTTATAGTGATTGATGAATTCAATTTCTACATGACGCTCTTTCGCAATTCCCTGCGATAGTTCTATGGCATTGTAAATAACTGACTCGAAATCATCTACTTTAAGTGCAATTTTGGAAGACCTCATATATTCTTGGTAATTGTCTGCAAGTTTCTGTAAATGCTCTGAAGACTTCATAATCATCTCTACAGCACCATTGTCTCTATCTGTCATGGAGTCAGTCTTGTTTAACATTTTAGAAAAACCTTTAATGATTTGATTGGTGTTTTTGACCTCATGTATTAAACTGGCAGTTAGGCTTCCTGTATAGTCTAACTTTTTTTGTCTTTCCATTAACTCATAGTAATTTAACTTCATATTAGTGTTCAGCTTTACAAACTCTAACATAATTAACGTAGAAAATAGTATGACTCCTATGCTACCAGATATCATGCCTGTCGCTGGGTGAAAGTTTAATAAACCAAACGTATAAAAAAGCACTGCATATATAGAAAATCTCATTAAAAAGTTTTTTGTATTCGTATTAAGAAGCTTTGGCAGAAGTATAAATGCCATTGTTAAAATCAGCACAAAGCTAGCCATATGGATTTTAAACAACAAACCTAACGGACCATAAACTGGGTAATAAAAGTTAATAGAAGAAAATCCTAAACTAACAATTTCTAGTCCAGCAATACCTAACCTTGTCCAATCAACAAGATAAACAAATACACTCCAAACAAGTAATGCGCGGAAGTTTTTTTTATTAAATACAGACTTAGAGATACCTTCTATCCATCTATTGTTATCTTTCCTCATTGGCTCATCTTGTATGATGATGGATATTAAATAAAAGAGGGTAGGTATAGTAAAGATTGGACCGAAGCGAAACATACGAAAAAGAAATAAAACAACATCTTCATTCCAAGACTCTTCAAAGAAAAGAACTCCTATGTAAAATTGCCAAACTGCTAGTAAACACATAGCTATGAATAACCCTGTGGACAGTTTAGATCCTTTAAAAATTTGACTAATAGCAAAAGCTAATACAATAGGAATAAGACCAATTGTAATAATCAATATTCCAATAAGCGAAGCAATTCACCTCTCTTGACACGAACTTACACCTTTTAATTCATCTAAATTATAGCATAAAGAAGCTTTCTTAATGTAAAAAATTTAGGATTGCAATAGGAGTTATATGCTTTTTAGTTCAATCAAGAAAAGAGAGCAGAATTATGAATACTACTAACCAATGTATAAAACAAAAATTGGCGGAAATGAATTCGGTTTAATTACCGTATTCACACCTGCCAATTTACTGCTCACTATAAACCCTATCATTTAGGAATCGTATCAGCTTAACGTCCCGCTTCGTTTTTACCTTGGTAGGAATAAGACCAATTGTAATAATCAATATTCCAATAAGCGAAGCAATTCACCTCTCTTGACACGAACTTACACCTTTTAATTCATCTAAATTATAGCATAAAGAAGCTTTCTTAATGTAAAAAATTTAGGATTGCAATAGGAGTTATATGCTTTTTAGTTGAATCAAGAAAAGAGAGCAGAATTATGAATACTACTAACCAATGTATAAAACAAAAATTGGCGGAAATGAATTCGGTTTAATTACCGTATTCACACCTGCCAATTTACTGCTCACTATAAACCCTATCATTTAGGAATCGTATCAGCTTAACGTCCCGCTTCGTTTTTACCTTGGAATGTAAGACTTCTACTATGTCGGTTTCAACAACATTCTTTTACCCAAGGTTATCGAGCAATTCACGCACTTCATCTGTTGACTCTGTACTCATCAATTGATTTCTTAATTCACTCGCACCTTGAAAATCACGGACATAAATCTTAAAAAAGCGACGAAGAGGCCTGAACTGACGGGCTTCCAATTTTGAATATTTATCATGGAGATCCAGCTGCAGCCTTAAGAGATCAAGCAATTCCTTATGACTATGTTCTTTCGGCTCTTTTTCAAAGGCAAATGGATTTTTAAAAATACCGCGCCCAATCATTACCCCATCTACACCGTATTGTTCTACAAGCTTCAAACCAGTTTGACGGTCAGGGATATCCCCATTGATTGTCAAAAGTGTACCTGGTGCCACCTCATCACGAAGTTTCTTAATCTCAGGAATTAGTTCCCAATGGGCGTCTACTTTGCTCATTTCCTTTCTTGTACGCAGATGAATGGAAAGATTAGCAATGTCTTGTTTCAAGATGTGTGTTAGCCAGTCGCGCCATTCGTCTACATTCGTGTAACCAAGTCTAGTCTTCACACTTACGGGCAATCCTCCTGCTTTTGCTGCTTCAATTAACTCCGCAGCAACTTCCGGACGACGAATAAGACCGCTTCCCTTTCCATTCGATGCCACATTAGGTACAGGGCATCCCATATTGATATCTATCCCCTTAAACCCTTGTTTCGCCATTCCAATACTCATTTCCCTATAGTGTTCAGGCTTATCACCCCATATATGGGCTACAATCGGTTGTTCATCCTCTGTAAAAGTCAACCGCCCACGAACACTTTGTTTTCCCTCTGGGTGACAATAACTTACCGAGTTTGTAAACTCTGTAAAAAACACATCCGGTCTGGCTGCTTCACTCACTACATGACGAAAAACAACATCTGTCACGTCTTCCATTGGAGCTAGTATAAAAAACGGTCGTGGTAAATCACGCCAAAAATTTTCTTTCATCTTAAAACAAATCCTCTCATTAATGTATATCAGATCAAACCCTTAACACATGGATGTCACCACGCCTTTCGGTGACATCCTTAATTTCACTTACTTATACAGTAAGAAATATTTTTTACTTGCTTAACTACCAAAATTAAAAAGCAAGGGTCCCTGCTTCTTTTACACTTATACCATGCTTAAGCACTTTTTATCAAACTGTTTGGGAATTTTTATTATAGTTTGTCACCCATGGGAGAATGATAAATTTGTTTATTTTGTCCTAATGAATTTAATAGGAACTCTATTTGAGTCTCTTTTTATCCAATATACAAGTTTAAGTATAGCTCCAGATAAAAGTGTTAATTACTTATAGTATTAACTTGATTATAGAGATGAGGAGTCTAATTGTTTAATTCATATACTTATAAAACAGGGATATTCTATTCCCAACGTGTTGTAGAAAAAAAGTATAATGTTGCAGCAATAGAAGATAAAATTTTCGAGCGATTAAATGAGTACAATATAGATATAGTAAAGAAATTCTCTGATCTTGGATACATGAATCTACAGCGGCCAGGTTTAAATGAACTAATAAACTATCTGATAAATTTGGAAAAGAACATTGATGTTGTTGTTTTTTATTCTTTTGATTTTCTAGGTAGAGATAAAAGAAGACTCAATTTTGTAATGCCAAGAATCAAGAGACATGTAAAGGAAGTAATTTATATTGAAAATAAAACAATTTCTCAGAGTAATCGTTTAAATAAAGATTTTATTGATAATAAGCTTGCATGGAAATGGATCAATTAGCAGAATATTCTAAACAAAGTTTGATTAAAATAAACCAAAAAAAAAACTATAATAAGCCTGTTCAGAAAAAGATTGAATCAAAACAGGCTCTCAAACTATTTCATTCCAGAGAAATGTAATTTTTCATTTTTTTCTCTAGACTATCCAGAACTTTCAAATGGTAATAACGGATGGTTATTTGGCATGTGCAAATTTAAGTATATCATAATTAATTTTAGTTTTTTAGAAAAAATATTGATAACTATTAGCTGGTTTCGGTAACTCTCTACGTTGATCTTTAATGGTTCCAGATACCATTTATGTGCTGACTAATATTAAACAAATTTCATGCTACTTCTATAAATAGCAAAAAATTCCTTTGTATAAATTATAATATTTATGTTAAAATAAGAACAAATGTTCCTATATTAGGAGGGTTCAGTATGAAAGGTTTAATATTGCGTTCTATGGAAAATAAAGAAAAGATTGTTATCTTTTATATTGACCAGAATAATAGCGTTACTAAAAGAATAGTAAAAGTGGTAAGTACTAATGGTAAGTTAATTGCAGCTTATTGTTATTGGCGTAAACAGATTAGAACGTTTAAATTAGAAAATATCCTTTCTGCTGAACCAATCAGAAAGAGGGTGGGTGCATAATTATGAGCAATGTTAACGACCGTGGAACCATTAAGTGGACATCAATGATGATGCCTGAACAAGTTAAGATGCTGGATGAATATTGGAATAGTATGGATAACAAAATTAAACCGATTTTGGATGAACAGCAACTCGAAGAAATCGGAATCAAGCTGCACGAAGCGATTAGTAAGAACTCAGAAGTTGAAATTACATACTATGGGGATTATGACTATCTACTTGTTAGAGATAAAATTTATTATGTCAATTATAATGATAAATATCTCAAGATGAATGACTTTGACAGAACTAAGATTGAGTTTGATTATATTTTAGATATTCAGATTGAATAATCCCCTGCATGGGGGTTTTTTTACTGTTGTATAAATAATTTCTTTATTTTACGGTAAATAAAAGAAACCATTTCGGAAAAAAAGATTTCTAATAATCCAAATCAATTTCTTCTATTTTGTCTCAATACATTTCCCCATAAAAATTAATAACCTGCAATGTTAACACAAAAGACGGCTGTTTTATTGAATTATCGCACCCTTTATTTTAACAAATTAATGGCAATTAGTGTCTATGAATACCACCAATCATATTTAATAATACTTCTCAATAATAAAGGGATTGCCGCAACAACCCCTCTCTCCAACACTAGCCGCTTTACTTTGAGTACATTTCTTCACATTACTTAACTTTTATTTCAGAAAAGCTGTCCCGTTTATTCAATAAGAAACAGAGATTTTTTATACTCGTTAATAACTCATTTTTAAGATTCTAAATTATTCCGTACTTTTCAATACAAAATCAATACCATATCTTTTAAAGTTTCATCAATGGTTTACACCGGGGTCTAAGCTGTCTTCCATGTGATAGCTAATGCAATCATCGCAACGATGACTATTGGTATCACTAGTCCCATATTAGTGTACTTACCCTAACCGGTGTTTAAATACTTTACTAGCGAATAAATAAGCGATAACCATGATGCCGACACACCAGGCAAGCGCGATCCAGATATCGTTCCCAACAGACCCTTCATACAAGAGGGCACGAATCGTATCAACGATTGAAGTCACGGGCTGGTTCTCAGCAAAAACACGGACAATTTTAGGCATAGTTTCAGTCGGAACGAAGGCCGAACTGATAAATGGCAAGAAAATTAGAGGATACGAATAGGCTGTCGCCCCTTCCATAGATTTTGCTGTCAATCCGGGAATGACTGCAAGCCATGTCAGCGCCAGCGTAAACAGTCCGAGTATCCCAACTACGGCAAGCCATTGCAGGATATCTGCGTTGGTACGGAAACCCATCAAGAGCGCGACGAGGATAACCACCGCGACAGTAAGCACATTGGAAACAAGCGAGGTCAATACGTGAGCCCACAATACCGACGTGCGCTTGATGGGCATGGTAATGAAACGCGCCATCAGCCCGCTCCTTACATCTGTAAATAGCCGCAAGGAAGTGTAAGCGACGCCGGATGCGATAGTAATCAGTAAGATTCCCGGCAATAAATAATTGACGTAGTTGTCCGTTCCTGTCTTAATAGCACCACCAAATACGTAGACAAACAACAGCATCATCATAATCGGCGTAATCGCCACCGTGATAATCGTATCAGGGCTACGCATGATATTGCGCATTAAACGTCCAAGTAAAACACCTGTTTTGCTATTCATTTACATCTTCCCCTTTTTGCCGATGATTGCGAGGAATATTTCCTCCAATGTTGGCTGCTTCTCGATGTATTCCACTTTCGCTGGTGGGAACATCTCCTTAAGTTCAGTAAGGGTGCCCGTTGTGATGATTTTTCCACCATGTAGGATTGCAATACGGTCCGCCAGTTGTTCGGCTTCCTCCAGGTACTGAGTCGTTAGCAAGATCGTTGTGCCACTGCCTGCAAGTTCGTTGATGGTATTCCAGACTTCAATCCGCGCTTCGGGGTCAAGCCCTGTCGACGATTCATCGAGAAAAATGACTGCTGGCTTCCCAATCAGGCTCATAGCGATGTCAAGCCGTCGCTTCATCCCACCGGAATATTTGTCCGCCCGGTGATTGGCCGCATCGGTCAGGCTGAATCTTTCAAGCAGATTATCGGCGACTTGAGCAGGATCGGAAACTCCCCGCAACTTGGCGATCATTATCAGGTTTTCCCGCCCGGTGAGCATACCGTCTAAAGCTGCGAACTGCCCTGTCAGGCTGATGCTCTGGCGAACATGATCCGGTTGACGCTGGACGTCAAAGCCACAAATACTTACTTCACCGCCATCGGGCTTCATCAGCGTCGAGAGGATGTTGACCATTGTCGTCTTGCCCGCTCCATTTGAGCCGAGCAGTGCAAAAATTTCACCACGCTGCACCTCAAATTCCACCCCCTTTAAGACTTTCTTGTCTTTAAAGGATTTAGTTAACCCTTTTACAGAAATCGCTGCATTGCCCATACTTTTTCCTCCCTATTAAATGCGCAACAAGGCGCTAAATTTCCTATTCTCCTCTACTCAGTCTGACTGATAATCTGTATTACTTACTACCAGATTAAAAATATAACTGAATAGTGAAGGTGGCAATTCACATTTGTAACCTGCTATTCAGTCGGGATTATCTATTGAATTAATTTTTTTGTGGGTACTAGGCGAAAATCCACTAGGACTTCGCCGCTAGCCACGACCAATCGTATCGTTCAACTTTTTGCGATATTTGTCCTTCCAAGTATGCTCATCCTTCACTAGGTCGTCGCAGAATGCAGCCACGTCCTCGCCCGTAAGGTCAGTGACTTTCTTGCCTTCTGCTGCACCCTCCTCGAAGAGATCTAGAATACCACCATAGATTCGGCTTATGTCCTTCCAATCGGTGGGGCCACCACCAGCAGTCCACATATATTTTTGGATAGCTTTGTAAGCGTTGCGGTACTCACTTGGAAGTGCCTTCGCACGTGCCTCCATAGCCTTCCATTCGCGCTTGTCATCCAGACTTCCGATAATCTTTTCAAAAATATTCATGTTACCTCTCTCCCTTTGATATTAATAGATTTGAGTTCGTTAATTTTATTTGAGACAAAATCCCATTTTCTCCAAAAAATTTCAAGTTGCTCTTGACCTGCAGCATTGAGTGTGTAAAACTTTCTCGGCGGTCCCATAGTGGATGGCTTTTTCTCGATGTCCACTAGATTGTTTTTCTCAAGCCTCATCGTAATCGTATAAACTGTGCCTTCAACTAACTCAGTGAAGCCAAGTTCTCGCAACCGTTGCGTGATTTCATAGCCGTAAGTTTCGCCACGACTGATGATTTCAAGCACACACCCCTCAAGCACCCCTTTCAGCATTTCTGTAATATTTTCCAAATTTGCTACCCCCATTTATATTTCTCATTATTATACTCAACACAGGTATTTTGTATTACTGATATTCTGTATTACTTACTACCAGTATATAGTAATGCAGAATAGCGTCGCTTGTCAATAGTAAACTTTCATCAAAAAGCACGATATCACGTGATTCATAGGCGTTTTTATTAAATTTGACAGCTTAGACTTCTGGCTGATTTTATTAGAAAACATGGTTGTCACCAAGCCTTTGAGTGACAACCTTAGTTGCTACTTATGCAGCGTAGGAAAGTTAATTCTTTCCTACCTGCCAAAAAATTAGTCACAGGGACCATTTTAGATAGAAATTTCACTATAAATTGTTCTCCTTAACTGCATCTTTAAACTTTTCGTATAGAGACTTTTCGTGGACATTAACGCGCCCTTGATGATGATTAGAAATACAAGCAGTCTCGAATTCGAAAAACGCAGGCGATTTTTTAATTACAAATGCATTGAGCCAATTAATCATATGGGTTTGCTATTTTAGGGATAGACTCTTCAATACGTTTGTGAAGAAATATACTTAAACTAAAACTTCTACATTAGTTAAAAAAGACCGCCATATTGACGATCTCCCTGTTATGTAAAGCAACATTTAATTGATTAAAAACGCCAATTCTAAGAATAAAAATACAAGTCCAGAAAGGAATAAAAAAAGATACCATTTTAGAATAACAAGGTTTAGGGTTGTTAAGTTAAGTATTGGAATCATTGGATTGATTATTTTTACATACGGTTATTTTATTTGCCATTTTATCAGTCAAAGATAATGCTTTTTAAAAATTCATCCCAAAATGGAACCCTGTAGGAACCTTTCCCATGCTTCCTTTACTTCACCCACCTTTTAACCAAAAGTCCAACTGTGAAACTATAAATCATATGCCCCGATGTCCAATAGATAAAGGCTGGGAAATCAGTCAGGCTTGGAGTTTTTTCAGAAAGAGCTGTTAGTGAAAACAACATGGCGCTCCCGGCTGAATACACAAGGATATAGGCTAATAAGTTGTACTCGATTTCTAGCGCCTTCAGTATATAAAATAATCCAATGACACTTGCAATACAGGTAACAAAGTGGAAGACGATACCGACAACAGACCATTGGTGGAGTTGATTTAAGAGCGGAATATAATCGGTGTTAAACAGTAATATATATGCATCGTTATGAGTCAGCAGCTGAATAATTTTGAGAAATCCCGCAAGAATAATTCCAGCGATAATTCCGACTACTGTTAGTTTCAGAACTCGTATCATGGCAATCCTCCTTGTTCCTGGATTTTATTCCCTGAAGTGCGAGTTCTAAAACAAGAAGCGGGTATCTTAGATGATAATTAACGATGCAGATTAATAGGATGAGAGATGAGTGTTTCTATTGTTATTTAGATGAAGAAGTTCAATTTAATACAAGTGATAAGGATGTAAATTCTATCGACCTCGTTTTTTCGGATATTAATAGATTGATAAAAATTAAAAAGCTTGCATGGTGAAATATTCTCTTCTGCAAGCTTTTCTAAAATCCTTCCATGCCCCAATCGCATAGTTTATTAACACGTTTCAAATCTCTCTCTTAAAAACGAACGACAGCCTTTAAAAAAACCATCCCTGCAATTCCAATAGTCGACGGTTCGATTAACCAATTCTCTGTACACGGTGCTCCTCTTTCTTTTAGAAAAACCAGTTAGCTAAATAACAGATTATAGTTCATTTTTTTGTCCTTGGTAAACTTCTAATATGTGTTCGGAATTTAAAACAATTTTACTATTATTAGTTGTGGTAATTTCCATGGGATATATGGCCGATAATTTATTAGAAAATATCCATTCTCTCCCTGGCTGATTAAGTATAATAAATATTCCTTTTGATTTTTCTCCCATAAAGTTAAGTGATGTAGAACTTAATGGGTCATTATCTCGTTCGTTTATTCCAACTTCAATTAATTTTTCGCCAGCACTTATAGCATCAGCTACAGTAAGTCCTATTTCACTAATGTTTAATATACCTTCAATAGAGAAAGACCCCTCTCCTTTTTTAGCGGTTAAAGGTCTTGAAATAAACTCAACAATATTACCAGCGGGATCGTAGAAATATAAAGCATGAGCTTGGAAATGTGAAAAATATACTTCATCCTCTCCATCCCTTACGTTCAGTTGTACTCTTTCTTTTACCCATGATTTAGCCTCTTCAAATTTATTGGCAAAAATATTAAAAGCAAAATGGTAATAGGGATGACCTTCTACATTTTCTGATGTAAATTCCAATTCACTAGAACCAATTCCAATACGAAAACTATTCTCATCCTCCATAAGTAAAGGAAACCCAAACGTGTCTACATAAAATTCTCTCATTTTCTTGAGATTATTTGTGTGAAGAGTTAATGACTTTATTTCCATTATCGGCTACACCCCTTTTTACAAATATTCCTAAAACTATATCAATGTTAGTATAATATATATGAAGGGATAATTAAAATTCTAATTTCTAATCAAAAGACATAACAACAAGTTATAGTAAAAGGGATAGGGTAAAACTCCTTAATCCTATTATAAATTCCTTATTGAATTAAAGCACCATATAGTTTAAGTATATCTTTTCACAACCTACATTTTCGCACAATAACAAAAGTCGCTGATTGTTGTTAAAGTTGCACACATTTTCCTTTAGATAAAAATTTATGAGGTAGAGCGATATTTAAAGCAGGAACGATATATACTTCAAGCATAAAAAAGAGGAGAGTATTTCTCTCCTTGTTACTGATGTTCATATCCACTAATGGGCGAACCAGTTGAAGTATGTTTATTTACCCAATCAAGAGATACTTTCGAAATGGCTGACCAATTAGTGATTTGGTTGCTATGTTGCTCTACCCAACTCATACAATATTGTGGGTCTATGCTTTTTTCTAGGCATTGTGCTAAGAAAGATTGAATGTTCTCTTCAGTACAGTTTTCCCACGAACCACAAGTTTCACCCCAAATACGTTCCATTTTCTGTTTAATATCGTTTACCATATTTGATTCCTCCTTGATTAAACCTGACAAAATAAGTTTGTCCAAGGAGAAAAAATATATTTACAGAAGAGGTTAAACGGAGACAGAAACAGTTTTATTAGGAGAGTAATTTCACAATTCGTTCATTATCTGCTTATTAATGTAACCTGCCACTTTAGTAAATAGAAGACCGTCACATTAACGATCTTCTTGTTGAAGTAAAGCACCAGTTAGCCATTCATGAAGCGCAAAAACCTGCACTTCACCACAGAGAATGAATGTTTGTTTCTATGTCTATAATGACTTTTGGGTACATTCACAACAATCTTGTCTCAGCATTTAAAAAAATCATAAAATGCTGGGTCTAGTTTGTTTTTGTCTTTTTTAGGATTTTCGGATGTAAACTTTCATGGTAGTTGAAGAAGAAAAGCGAAGTTTATTAAACTTAATGGGGAGTTTCCTCCAATTTTTAATTAGAGATCAATTATTATTTGTATTTTTAAGACGATGAAATGATTTTGTTTGAGCAAATTGTTCAAACCCAATAGACTTGTAAAATTCATAAGTATCCGGGGAAGTACAAACAACAATTGCAGTTTTTGCTCCTTTTTCACTCAACGCATTGAGAGCAAGCTTACAAACCGAGCTAGCTAACCCCATTCTCCAAAATCCCGGATCCGTTCCCACAGGTTCCAGTAATCCAACCTTGTTAACTTCATCAAACCAAATTAAACAAAATGCTACTAACTCGCCATTTGGGGATTCTATTACCCAATCAAGAGATGAATCGTAAGGATAGGCATTCATAACATTAAAGTAACTTTCTTCTGTGACTCTTAATGATTGAAATGCAGCCCTATGTACTGCCACTCGTTTCTTTAAATCTTCAGAGCCCTTGATATGTCGAGCTTTAAACTTATCTGGCAATTTAACAGGGAAAGGACAGCTATCCAATGAAATTTTTGTTAGGACTTCAGGAGTTTCTTCTAAAGGGTTGAATAAAGAATCTTCTAAGGCTGAAATAAGATGAGACTCAGTTTCTAGGACGGTTACCCTTTGTTCATTGGTTTCAGTTATTTTATCAAACCAATCAATGACATCCTTGGATAATTCAGTAAAATTAGGGTCAACTTGAAACATTAAACTGCCAGGTAGTTTTACCCATCCACAAGCCACTGGTTTATCATCCATTTCCCAAATTGCAGTAATCCATTCATCCTCACGCCCAGCGTGTTGATGGCCTGCCAAGCTAAATCGCCAATATGGTAATTAGATTCCAGTGTCCATATAGCTTGTGTAAGTTTCTGCATTCGTTTTAAATCACTTGAATCTATATAAGTTCGAATGACAGGTTTACTCATTTATTTAATCTCCTCGATTCTTCTTGGTATTTGTAACTATCTTTTTGATATTCTTCCTATGGCCTCCGCTTTAAAAAGATCGTATTTAATCATCTTAAACTAACCGCAATGACTGTCCCTAAAATTGAACTCTCCCTTTTTTCCATCAAACATTCACCTATTGATATTCAATAAAGATTTAATTATTCCTTCTTCAACTAACCTGCCCCATTAGTTCAATAGTTTTATATACTAATTTCCTCAATAATTGAATTTCCCTCAGTAGCTTCTGAATCAAGCCATTTCCAATTTTCATATAACCTTACTCGCCCATCTGGTAAGATTTCAGGAGTAGAAATACATTGTCTACCTCTAATTTCATTTTTGTTGTTAACGTGGTTATATCTAAACTCTAAGCAACTGTCTTCCATTATTACTCCAACCAATATCCCCTTTACAATTTCCCCACCACTATATGTTCCAGAGATGATCTTCCCCTCTTGTATGTAATCAAAAATAGTCTTTGAAGAAACTTCACCGTTTTCTGTATTTTCTATTGAAACAAATCTACGACCATTATAATTAATCACTTTTCTCTTCCCCTTTTCCCTATGTTTTTTTAAAAATTATACCACTTTTAGTTCAACAATAAAGGCTGTCTTACAAGACAGCTGAATCTTGAAGTAACGCACCAGTTACTTTAAAAACAATATGTCACAATATCTAATCCCAAAAAGCAAATTTTTCCAAATCATTATTATAGTTGTGCTGATATATTGCTTTGATCCTTGTTAGTTTATTAATCCGCTATATACCATTCCAATATTAATTACGATATGAAAAACAATACTCGGATAGATACTATTTGTTTTAATTGTGATTAATGCGTAAATGATCCCTGCAACTGAAATTAACAAACTGAGAGAAATAGAAAAACCAATTGATAGGTGGAGAAGTCCAAAACCAATACTTGTGACGATAACAGCATACCTTGTAGATGTGTGTTCCTTAAGAGCGGAAAGCAATATTCCTCTCCAAATAATTTCCTCAAAAACTGCATTAATAAGTGAAAAAAACAAACAAAACAATAATAGCGTTTGAATATACTCTATATCCTTTTGAACAATAAAAAACACATATATAATTACATTAACAATTATTCCAATCATCCAAAACCAAAATGTATTAACTTTATGAAACGGTAAGACGATAGGATTTTTCCAATCAGGTTTTTCGTTGTACCAAGAAACCTTCTTATTAAAGAAAAAATGGTTAAAAACGATTCCTATAATGATAAAAACAAGTAAAAGACGATTAAGAATGATTTTTATTTCCTTTGAAATATTCATTGTTCCAACGAAATCATTAGAAACCATAAATATCACAAAACCGATTAGAAACGATAACAGTAGTAAAATAACGAATCGTTTTTCTTTATTATAAAATGACAAAATCAATAACCCTATAAAAACAAAGAAGGAAAATACTTCCTGTTGGTAGGAAATAGAAGTAATCCCTAGAAAAAATAAAGCCGCAACAATGATTAACAACAACAAAAATTCCCCATTTCCTTCCTATTGTACATATATCATAATTAATTTCTCCCTATAAAAGGGGAAATCCTTCTTCAACCAAACTGCCCCTATTGTATAAATTCAACAAAAAAGGGTGCTTCTCCTTCTTTGAGGATTGCACCAATTAGTTAAATAAGATTGACTTTTTCAAACTCAACTCTTGTTTGTCCGTAAACATACTCGTCATAATGCTTGCCCTGCGTAAAAATCATTTCCCTGAGAATCCCCTCTTGGACAAATCCAAGATGCTCCTGCAAAGCACGTGACCCATCATTGAAGGCATAAACATAAGCGTTAACCTTATGGTAACGTAATTCCTCAAAATAATAACGAAGTAAAATCCTTATAGCTTCGGAAGCATATCCTTGTCGCCAATGTTCACGAAATATAGCTACCCCGTATTTAAAGGTGCCATTACGAGGATTACAACTGTTTGCATTGATACTTCCAACAAGCGTTCCATCAAGTGTTTCAATTGCAAGAAATACATTATCATCTTCTGATGGCTTAGTGGATGTGTGTTCCGCCCAGGATTTAGTTCTGTCTTCCGACCTCGGAAAATAAATGGAATCACATAATCTTGCACTTTCCGAATCCTGGTCATTATTATGAAAATATTTCCAATCTGATGGTATCACAGGACGTAATCTAACTTTTGAACCTGACCACATATTAGCAACCATTTTCATTCCCCCTTCATAGGCTTTTTTCTCTCATTATTACCATTAAATGCTCGCAGAAAATCCTATTTTACTTAAACTAACCTGCCCCGTTAGCTCAATAAAGTTTTCTTCTTAAAAAAGGTGATTAATTTCAATAATCGCCTTTTTAACTAACGCACCAGTTTGTTGAATAAGATAATCATCTATCTTCCACATTCATCTGAAATTTTTTATATAATTTCCAAAACATATTTAGTCCATAGCCAAGAGCGATAGAGCTAAAAGTAATTGTAAATAAGGATAACTCACTGGTGAAATCTATTGACCAAAAAACTAAGAATATGATTAAACAACAGATAATAAGTCTAATAAAATTGCTCATTATCATCCCTCCTTTATTTTCAATATCATATTAATTCTGTTCATTTAATTGGATAGACAAGAAGTATTATTGTTCTTGAAGTATGCACCATTTAGTGGAATAGGGATAAAACTATTTATTTAATTTAAGTATATTTTTTGAATTTTTTATCATACCTAGTAACCCAAGTCCCTTTTTTGCGTCTTTTGATAATTTTTTCTCTGCAATTTTTTTTATCTTTTCTTCTGCATTTGAAAAATTACCAGAATTAAATATTGGTTGTGGATCATATTCAATAGTAAGCTGTATTGCCTTGGTTTCAACTTCCCCAACAAGTTTATTAGATAAATGTAAAGCCATATCAATACCAGCAGATACTCCTGCTACAGTTATATATTTTTCTTGTTCTACTACTCTATCTCTTGTTGTAATTGCTCCAAAATCACTAAGCAAATTGATAACTCTCCAATGCGATGTTGCTTTTCTTCCATTGAGTAAACCTGCTGAAGCCAATAATAAAGAACCTGTACAGACAGAAGTGGTCCATTTTGTAGTTTTATCTACTATCTACTTCCCTTATCCACTTTAATACGCTTTCATTTTTCATTTCTTGCATAAACCCTATAGTTGAACCTGGTATTATTAAAATATCCGCATTTTTTATATCATCGATACTGTGTTTCACATTAATATCTATAAAACCTGAATCAGCTTTTATTTCTCCTGTTTTCTCTGCTACAAATATTACCTCAGTATTGTCCATATTCCTTAAAACTTCATAAGGTCCAATCGCATCAGCATAGTTACTCCATTATATAAAAAGATGATTACCTTCATACTTATTTCATCTCTCCTATCTTTAACTCTACCAACAAATTTTATCACACATAACCAAATACGTTTTATTATTTATACCCTAATATCCTTATATAAGAAAGCCCCTGATTTCATTGGCCTTCTATTGTAATATTAGTTGAAACAACCGTCTGAAACTTAATCAAACGTTTGTTGGAAATAGTTTTTCTTAATTTCTAAAGGACTCTCTTATTAATATAAGCGAATCTAATAAAGATAATTCTATTGTATAGAATTGGTCGTTCAAGAAACTGACAATCCCCTTCTAAGCTCATGATCATTATTTTCTTTTCACAAATCTTTTGTCAGGTATTGTCAGAAATTTCTTTTATAAAAAGGCATCTCCTTTAAGAAGCTTCAAATTGCTTAATCGTTTTCAACTTTAATTTTTTACAGACATTCATTTTCATTACAAAATGTTTCAATCCTGTTATATATATTAAAAAAGAGCGCATACGGTTTCTTTTTCATTAGATTAACTTTATAATGCGCATAGATGATTTTTTAGAGGAAATTATACTTCTAGCTAAAGGGAGGAGATTGATTATGAAAAAAATGATGTTTACATTAATAACCAGTCTAATGGCCGTTGTTTTAGTTGCATGCGGAGGAAATGAAGGAAGTAAAGATGATAAAAATGATGATAAAGCAAAAACAGCGGAAACCGATCAGCAGAATGAACAGCAAATGGAAGAAATGCAAAAGAAATTAGAAGCACAGCAAATAGATGCAAATAAAACTGTTGCCATAGTGAATGATAAGGAAATTTTAGGAAGCGACTATAATAACGCTTTAGCATCTACACAAGGGCAAATGCAGCAAATGGGACAAGATCCAACTTCTAAAGAAGCTGCTAAGCAAGTGAAAAACCAAACAATTGATAGCTTAGTCGGACAAACTCTTCTTCTTCAAGAGGCAGATAGAAAAAGCTATAAAGTTTCAGAAGAAGATATTAATAAGCAGCTGGACGAAATGAAAAAACAATTTAAAACAGAAGAAGAATTCGAAGCCGCTCTTAAAAAATCCGGCATGGACATGAAAACACTTGAAACTCAAATAGCTGAAGGTATTAAACTTAATAAGTACGTTGAAAAAGAAGTGCCGGTTGATAAAATAACCGATGAAGAAATTCAACAAATGTATAATCAATATGCGGAACAAGGCAAGAGTACTGGACAAGAAGTTCCAAAGCTTGAAGAAGTAAAACCGCAAATCGAACAAACTCTTCATCAGCAAAAACAGCAGGAAAAACTCGCTCAGCAGGTTGAAGAGTTAAAGAAAAATGCGAAGATTGATATTAAGATTTAAGATGTTACACACAAAATTTAACAGCTCAAGGGCTGTTGGCAAATGCCCCTTAAAACGAAAGAGAAGATGAATCTCTACAAAATGTAGTGTTCATCTTCTCTTTTTGCTGTACTATTTTATTAGTCAGAGTGTTTGCCTGTTCCACCATTTCAAATTTTATTGTTTTAGGATGTATAAATTTGTTATAGTACTGAATTTATTAATGCTCCACCTGATAAGGCGGTAACTTTGTTTAGCTTAAGATCTATATTCTATATTTCCTTTTTCTTTAGCTATTGTTTTCTTCAAATTTATCCATAACCATTTTTTCTTTTCTTGTCTATTTCATTCTAAACCACTCCTTCTAACAGAATAATAATCGCAATAGCCTAAATTGTACTTTTATAAGATATTCTGATGTTTGAGATTCGCTCTCAGACCAAATTAGAAACGTAATCTCAGATAAGTGCCCACGTCATTTCAATTGTGAGGTTCCAAAAGGAATATTCATTAAATACTCATTATTCTTTAAACAGAAAATAAAATACTCATTAAATAACTTGGATTGACTACCAAGGATGCTAGTAAATTGTATTTTGTATGCAAGTAAAATTTGAACATATTATTCTAAATATTTTTAATGCTAACTAATTCCGACACATAGCTTCACTAAGAGTCACCCTTTCCTAGTGTAAGAAGAACATCCAAGTAAGCCTGCGCCATTTTCTGTACATGCCGGATCGGGACGACTTCCACTTCTGTGTGAGCAAAGCGCCTATCCCCTGGGCCGAGGCACAACGTTTCGCTCCCAATGTGAGTAAAGTATCCTGCATCCTGTGCAGACTTCTGATAAACGGTTATCCCGTTCAAGTCATTTGAATTAACAGCGTCCACTGCGGCCAGACAAAGTGGCGAGTGTGGATCGAGTTGGTTAGGATACATGTACTTCCCTGGCTGAACACTTATGTTAAGTTCAGGAAAAGGTTCAAGTGCCCGCTCAATGGACCGAATGACTTGCGAAGGATCCTCGCCAGGATTTAACCGCCGATCCAACGTGACACTGCATCGATCTGGAATCGTGTGAGGGCTCTCCGGAAAAGACCGAATGGCGATCGGGGTAAGGGTAGCATTTCCGAGTTCATGGTGGACCGGAAGAGTCTCTCGCCCTAGAACCTGGATCACTTTGCACGCGTCAACGAGGGCGTTTTTGCCGTTCTCAGGCGCACTTGAATGGCTCGACTTTCCTTGCGTCTCCAGGTGGACGTCGACCCGACCTTTATTTCCGATACCGACTTGGCAATTGGTAGCCACACACACAACCGTCCACGTCGGGGCACGCCCGAGCATCGAAACGACATGCTCTGCAGATGCATGGTCACCAGTCTCTCCGGAGACAGTCGTAGCAAAACCGAGCTCAATTGGGCGTCCGCTCCATTCTTGGGAAGTGGCGAGAGCATTCATCGCCGCGGTAGCCGCGGCTAACGATGCAACCTGCTCTGTCAGGCCGCGACCGCGAATGACGTCCTCCTCATAGCCCCACTCCCCCCCGTGGAGAACTTGGGGAGTGTAGGGATCCTTCATAGCACCGGCTGGATACGTGGCACCGTACGTCAGGAACAAGAACAAGGGGGGCCGATTCCCCCGACCAGCCTCACCTTGCTCAGGTCTACCCAAAAGTTTGGTTGCGACGAGCGCTCCATCCTCTGCTACGGTCATACGATCAAAAAAACCGTCGGGAAGTGAAGGTCGAATCTCTTGTAGCACAAAGTTCTTGACGCGCTTCATATCTTCCTGCGGGTGGGGAATCTGAATAAAACGCTCGAGGAGAGCCTGGACATCCTTCGAACACACTGTCAATTTCATGGATTTGTCACCTCTCGACTTTAAGATCGTCCCTTCATGACATCGGTAAATGCTCGGACCAATCAAACATGACCTTGGACAAGCCCTGTTCCTCGGCTTTCTTGTATACCCAATACGCAGTTGCGATATCTTGGGTCACAAGTCCCTGCGAACGTACGAAAATGCGCTCGTTTGGATTTTCCCGTCCGGGCTTTTTCTTTGAAGCGATGTCGGCAAGCTCCGCGTACACATGTTCATCGGAGAAAGAGGTTTCCTTAAGGAGCCTTTTAATATCCGACTTGATCTGAATTTGCTCCCAGTCTTCCGCAATAAATTTCATTTCCATGTATGCGCTGTCATCTACTTCCTGATGCTGACCCATACTGTAGAAAAAGCTCCCTTTCTTGAACCATTCCGTTTGCAAGAAAGGCGTGGTAGTTGTTGTGGCGGAGATAACTACGTCGCTTTCTTCGACGGCCTCCTTCGGCGTCGATACGGCGACCACATCCAAAGAGAGCTCTTCTTGCGCCCAACGAGCAAACTTCTTTGCGTTATCAAGCGTTCGAGAGTAAACGCGCACCTTCGGAATGTCAAATACAGCCGCAAGCGCCATCAAGCTCGTCTTTGCCATGTAACCGGAACCTGCAATTCCTACGACCGGAGTACGTGTAGAAGTAAGATCATCTGCCGCAACGGCCGCACATGCACCTGTGCGAATCGCGTGAATCCACTGCTCATCAATAATTGCAAAGAAGATTCCTGTCTCCACGTCTGAAAGAAGTATAAACTTGGTCGGCGCGAAACCCGCAATTTTGTATCCGACTTCTGTACGGTTCAGGGCAACGGAACGGAATCCGGCCACGCCTTCCTGTGCGAGATAACATGCCTTTACCTTGTAATTCGTAGTTTGTCCTTGCGGCACAAGCTGAAGCTGCCGGGGCTCCCCCCACCCAATGTCGTCAGACGCGTGCGCAAGTAAAACTTCACGAGCGATGTCAACGGCATCTTTAGGGGAAAGAAGCTTCTTGACATCCTCGTTCGTGATAAATACTAAACGTTTGTGCATTTAATCACTCCTAATAGTAGGCCAGCACTTCATGATACCGGCACCAATTTTTTTTACAAATGCAATCTTCCTGATACCCCTACCTGTACAAATCCAACGGCTAGTCTACACTTATTTAATCCCCCCACAATGATAAGTATATTTTTAATTTTCTGACTTGTCAATACCAAAAACGTCTGTTATGATTAACATATGAAATTAATTTATCATTATCGTTTACATTATGAAATATGTGTAGTAACGTTTGGATAACTGAACATGTAAATATATTCCATTAAGCAATTTATTTACACAAATAAAAGTAATTAAAGGATTTTTCTAAGATATATCTAAAATCTACAGGTAATAAAGGAAAAATTCCCTTTGAGAGAGAAAAAAATGAATACGCTCTCAAAAGGGGAACCAGCATTCAAAAAATCAAAGCCTCTTGAAAGAAACAAAAAATCTCGGGATGTTTAAACAATACCAAGCCATCTTGATGCATTTAAAAGGCTGCACCACTTCGCTCGACAAATGCCCAGAAGGCTATTAACCATATTAACCATATAGGAGGAAAAGCGATGCGTGAAGAAGAAGTTATGTTTTATAGCGAAGGTACCAACATGTCTGGGATTCTACGGTTGCCAGATGAGCAGCAGCAATCTTATCCGGTAATCGTCCAAGGACCTGGATGGTTGGGGCTCAAGGACTCGAAAGCGTACGCGCGATTTCACGAAGTATTTACCCAGGCTGGTTTTGCTGTATTCGTTCTTGACTACCGTGGATTTGGTGGCAGTGGGGGCACGAAGGACTTTATAAACCCTTTCTGGCAAATTGAAGACATCCGCAACGCCATTTCATACTTAGAGACGAGAGAAGACATCGATCGCACTCGAATCGGTATATACGGATCCGGGGGAACTGGCGGTGGCAATGCAATCTACGTCGGCTCAATGGATGACCGTGTAAAAACCGTAGTTGCAAACGTAGGAATTGGAAATGGGTTTGAGTGGCTGAGAAGTATGCGGCGCGAGTACGAGTGGATTGCGTTCCTCGAACGCTTGGCCAACGATGACTTACAGTGGGCTAAAACAGGAGAAGGAGAACGGGTCTCTCCGAATGGAGACATTATGGTTCCCACCCCGGAACGTAAAACGACCCATTACAAGCGTGACGTAGATGACCGGATACCGAACAAAGTATACTTAAGGTCTGCCCGACACTTGTTGAACTACCGTCCCGAAGATGTCGTGCACAAGATATCCCCACGCCCCCTCTTACTTATTTGTGTCGAGAACGACGCGGTTACACCAGCCGATCAATCTTGGAATTTGTTTCACAAAGCAGGCGGCCCTAAGAGACTAGTTGTCCAAAAATCAACGACGCACTATGCCGCCTACGAGAAGTATTTTTCAGAAATTTCCACAGAAATTGTTCGGTGGTTCGACAACTACTTGCGACCGCAAGACGTCGTGACACGACAGAGCACGTTGGCTACCACGAACGAGGCAGACATCGTCGTATTGCGTTCAGACGATGCGTAAGCTTTGTGCTTACGCGATCAGAAAGGTAATCTCCCAAGGTTCAGGGAGAAGATTAGTCTAAGGAGTACATTAGTAACGGTGATACACCATCAGATAGGTGTATCACCGTTTTTGCAAGATATTTGTTTCTGCCGATAACTCATCCAAATATTTCGCTGCCATTTCACGTCAGATGTAAGAGAGGGATAACGATAGTTGGATGCCTGAACCCTTCTTGGGTAATAGGATAGCCCAGTCATCGTCCGGCTCTCGTCTTAGCCGATAGCCAAGAACCTCGCTCCAAAACTGTTCGGTAAGAGTCAAGCATTAGCATTGAAATTGTTATTTGCTTTAGCTCCCAACCTCTTCTGTTAATTTGAACCTCTGGGACACTAGGGAAGTAATTTCTTGATCAATCATGTCAATGCAGTCCCTCAGATCCCCAAGTTTGGAAGCCTCCTTTTGGTCTTCAATCATCACTAACGTCACTCCTCTCAACTTATGAATCCATCGTTTCCACTGTGGTCATTTTATCATGGAAAGCGGCAAATTGATTCTTATTCTCACTGTTGCGCAAAGCCATCCCTGATCGTGGATGTTCGTTAAGCTGTCCAGTAATGGCGTAAGGAATGATGTATCCCCACTCAAATTTCTCCCTTAATGGTATAAATAATTGCTCCAAAACCTCAAGTACAGGCCTGATTTCGTACTTAGGATTTTTAAGGTAACCAAGCAATAATTCTGTAGGGCAATTTCCAGCTGCCCTCCCCATTCCGTAAATAGAGCAATCCAAGAATTGAACGCCCTGTTGGGCTCCCAGTATCGTGTTTGAGAAGGCCATTTGTAAATTGTTATGGGCGTGGATGCCAAACTCCTTATCAGGCGCGTGTTTTTTGAATTTATCAATCAAGTACTCAAAATCCCGGTTGTACAAGCTCCCGAACGAATCGACAATATAAGCGACATTGACCGGGCTAGTATTGATTTTTCCAAGTGCTTCGATTAATTCATGTTCCATTGAATTGGATACCGCCATAATATTAAGAGTCGTTTCGTAGCCTAAGCGGTTAAATGTTTTCACAAGTTCAAGCCCTTTTTCAACATCCTTTAAGTAGCAAGCGACCCGAATCAAGTCAAGATGGCTTTCTTCAGCCGGTAATACTTCTTCTATGTCTACCCTTCCGACATCAACGATTGCCGATAACTTGGTGTTGGTTTTTTCCGGAATTACTTCCTTAAGATATTGGTCATCACAAAATCTCCATGGACCTACACCTTTACTTTCCACTAAATTCGGTGAATTTTTGTATCCAATTTCCATGTAATCGACGCCGGCCTGGCTAAGCGCCAGGTAAACCCGTCGAACAAAATCCTCGCTGAAATCCCAGTTGTTCACAAGACCGCCATCTCGAATTGTACAATCAAGCAATCGAATTTCTTTCTTCTTTGTCTCCACTTTTCATCATCCCCCTCTAAAAATAAAACCACGTAGGATACATTTTTTCCTACATGGTTGTTCTACATGGTTGTATGAAAAAAGTCTTCCTATACTCGGTTTTTTTAAAACAATCGAATAGAAAGGCTTTTACTGATAATAGAATTGTACGCGTATTATTTTTGCACATACAAAGACTGTCTCTTTCATATTTTCTCAATAGTACCAGTTTTTTAATAGAATAGCAAATGATTTGAATATTTGGATATTAGCATCGTGACAAGAAAAGTTAACCTCATCATCGTTTCTCAGAAACGATCACACTGCCCCAAATCTGCCTGTTGTAGTATAAAAGTATAAAAGTCTAGTAATCTATTAAAAACGGTTTTTATGGTTGATTTTGTCGCGGCAATCGCCAACTCATCCATAGCACAAACACACTCAAAGCCGCCAGCAAGAAGCCGAGCGATTCAATTTCTCCCACATTAATTTGATCACCAAACAACAATCCAAGCATGAGTGTCGATAGAATCGTTCCAAAAAACCTCGCCGTCATAAACAGGCCGGCGGCTGTCCCGATCACCGAAACCGGTGCATTTTCAAACAGGGCGTTTTGTAGTCCGACATTGTTGAATCCGTTACTGATTCCAACGAGACAAAGCACAATCGTCACCCACCAGATTGGCGTATCCAGGTCCCAGGTGACGTACAGGATCGATCCGGACATTAAAAACAAAGAGGAAAAAAGCAACGGAGGGCGAGAACCCGAACGCTCAATCCAACGGCCAGCCAGAGGAGAAATCACCATGCTCCAACCCGCGATACAAAGCATGAGCAAACCCGTCGTCCTTGAGGAAAATCCGCGAAGATCCTGCAAATAAAGTGGAACCGCGAAAAAAGTCGAATAATAAATAATGTTCACGACAATATACTGAATGTGCACCCACGTTAATGTGTGATTTTCAGCAAACAAATCCAAATCGATAAACGGCTTCTCAGTCCTTCGTTCTCGGAGAATAAACACAATAATGGACAGTAGGGCTACTGCACCCGACCACCAAATCATCGTGCCCTTAATGGAAAGTAAAAAAAACAAACCGAACACAATAGCCGCTCCAAAAGTGAAAATTCCCGGGATATCGAGTAATTTCACCCATCCACCGTGTCCACGGATGCTCGTTTCATCCTTTGGCAACATCCATAGAGCCAGAAAAAAACCGACCACAATCACTGGAAAATTAATCAAAAAAATCGCTGACCAATCTCCCCACTCAAGTAGAAATCCTCCAATCGACGGGCCGAATGCCGCAGCCGTAGATGAAAACACTGTTATGACGGCCAGAGCCCGGGCTCGCCCTTCATTAAAATATTTGCGGACAATTGCCATTCCCGCCGGATAGATGGAACCGCTGCCGACCGCCTGAATTAGGCGAAAAACGATCAACCAGCCGAACGTCGGCGAAAACGGCGCCATCGTAGATGAGAGCACCACTAGTGTCATCCCTGTTAGAAACACCTTTTTCTGCCCGAAAATATCGGATAATTTTCCCATTACCGGCATCGTAATCGCACTCGCCAAATAATAGGCGGAAATCAACCAAGAGGCTGTTGCAAATCCAAGGTCGAAAGTCTCTTGCAGCCGAGATATCGCCACGGCAATCATCGAAGAATTTAACGGGTTGAGTAAAATCCCAAGCCCGATCGTGGTCAACAACAACTTTGGATGCTTCATTGCCTGTTCTTCTTTTCTATCGATGGTCTGTGTTTCCTGCACCTACATCCCTTCTTCCTTAACAATCTTTCTTCATCCAGATAAGGGTCAAGCCCGTGAATGTTCTCATCAACAAAGGCTTTTACATTTGAAATAATGGTGCGGCCTGATGTCACAGACAGTGCTTGTTCGGGATTGGTCTTAGTCGTTCTCTCCCAGCAATGGTTGTTAAAGGTATTAGTCATATTAGTCAGGACGGGGGAGATTCCTTGTCAAAATATTTTTTTACATTTTCTTCGTGCGAAATGTCTGTTATCGGACGAACTACGTCAGCAAAAATTCACCAATGTAATTTTCATATGAGGCCTGACACCTCTCCCTTGTAGAAGTGCGGATATCCCCTAATGAGGACCCGCTGACACGCTGGTTTTTCCAATCCCGCGGGAGACGAACACACCAGCGAAAGTCAAGAACAACATCACAACAAACAAAGACACTGAACCGGTTAATAGACTGACGAGTGTTGAAGCTACCATACTTCCCATGTAACGAAAAGTGGAATAAATGCCGGAAGCGATTCCTGACATTTCAGGCCGGACAGCCTCCAAAGCGACCACCTTCATGGAGGTCAACCCTATGCCTCGGGAAATCCCCGCCATGACCAGAACTACAATAAGGTAAGCTAACGAGTGATTGGTGAAAAAGACGATATAAAGAGCAGACACACCAACCATCGCCAAAAACGCGCAAAAAACCAGCTTTCCTTTTTCCGTCCTATCCGCCAGGTACCCGCCCAGCATGGAACACAGGGCCATGGTCATGGAAAAAATAAACACAACCCAGCCGATTATTTCAGATGATAACGCAAAGTCCGCCTCCAAAATCAACGGAATCGCCAAAATAGTGCTGTACATAAAGAAATTACTAATCAGTATGGACAGATTCGCACTCAAGAACGAAAGATTCCGAAACAAGGAAAAATCAATTAAAGGTGCCTTCGCATTCCTCTCCCTGCGTATAAAAAAGAAAAGGCTGACGAGGAGCGCCGCACCCATCATAATATATTCCCACACACTTTGCCCATGGACAAGTAAATTCGCAAGCGTGAACACAACGGCCAAATAAAGCGAGCCTGACACATCAAGAGAAGACGATGGACCTTTTTGAACTTTCGGTACCAAATAAAGTGTACTGAAAATTGCGATAACAATAACTGGAACATTGACCCAGAAAATCGAAGGCCAGCCCCAAATACTCATAACTAAGCCACCGATCACAGGACCGATTGCCGTTCCCAACCCCATCCCGAAGCTTAAAATCCCGAAAATCTCTCCAAGTCTTCGAGGAGGTACCGTCTGGCGGATAATCGCATTGGCATTGGGTGCCGTTAACGCTCCGCCAAACGCCAGCAATGCCCGAAAACCGATTAACCAGATTAAATGAAAGGAAAACACACACGCGATTGAAGCTCCCAACATAAGAAAAAGCCCAATCATAAAAACAAATCGATTACCATAAAGATCGCCCAATTTCCCCGCGATAGGCTGTACCGCTGCCATAACAATCAAATACACCGTAACCACCCAGGAAACACTCGCCAAGCTTATGTCAAAGGAATTAGCCATCGCCGTCAATGCCACAGCCACCATGGTTGCGTTCAAAGGAACAAGAGCTGTTCCCATTAACATCGTAGCCACAAGGATGACTTCTTTTCTTTTATCCGTTATAGCACTCCCCCCCTGTTCCCGTAGTATCCAATATTTTAAAATAACACGCGAACAAGCCCAAAGGTCATTTTCCTTCGTCAGTTCACCAACTTTCTGAGGGATGGCGTTTGGATCAACCACCGTCAAAAGGACCCTTTGATACTCTTTTCCCATTGGCGAACCAAGTTCAGAGTGAGTTCATAACGTCGGGGAACGGTTGATTTATTACCAACGACCTGAACTTCCTTGATGACTGGATTTTGAATTTCTGGGATTAACGGCGACGTTGTATGTAACATTTATTAAAATAGATTTTTTCACACATAAAACTTTCCAATTATTTTCTTTCCCTATTTCAGATACTTCAATAAACCCCATATTCCTCACCTATTATGAGGAATACGGGTTTGAATGCTAATTATTAGTCTCTTTTGTTGCTACTTCCTTAATTTTTTGGTGAGTGTCACCCAAAATGCTCGGATCATTAAATATTGTGTTTTGCATAATAAAACGTCTTACTGGAATCACATTTTTAGGGTCATTGACAAATAGAGCACCTACAATTTTGTTGTTTTTCAGATAAAAGAAGGTGAATTTTTTTTCTTCTATACTTCCGCGTAATACTGTAGAATCCCAATCCTTTGCATGGCCTAAATATTGAAATCTAACATCATATTGATCAGACCAAAAATAAGGAATAGTATTATACCTTTCCGTTTTTGGATTGAACATATTTTTAGCGGCCGTTTTTGCCTGATTCATCGCATGATCCCAATGTTCTACACGGATTTTTTCTCCGAAGTATGGCCATAATGCACAATCTCCGGCTGCAAAAACCCCTGGAATATTTGTTTCGCAATACTCATCGACCATTATGCCGTTTGCTGCATTGATTTCTGTTCTCTCAATCAGATTCAAGTCCAGTTCTACACCAATTCCAATGACTACAGCCTGACATGGAATTCTTCTTCCGGTATTCGTAACAACCTCTTTAACGCTATCTTCACCTGTTAATTCGGTCGCAAATTCATTTGTAATCAGATTCACGCCATTCGAACGGTGTAATTTTGCAATAAACTCTCCCATTCTATCACCAAGAATATTCCGCAGAGGGGTTGGAAGTGCCTCTATGACCGTAACATTGATACCTTTTCTGCGGCAGGATGCTGCTACTTCAGAGCCGATAAATCCAGCACCAATAATAACAATATCTTCACAGGATTGTAAGTCTTGCTTTAATAAAATGGAATCTTCTTTTGTTTTCAAATAATGAACATGCTTAAGTTCTGTTCCTGGAATGTTCAGTTTTCGCAACCTAGAGCCTACTGCAATTAAAAGTTTATCCCAGGTAACCGTTTCATGATTATCCAGTTCAACAAGTTGTTTATCTAGATCCAATCTGATTGCAGATCTACTTAAATTCAATTTTATGTTATTGTCATCGTAAAAATTGGGGCTTCGTAACAAAATTTGTTCTTCATCCAATTCACCCGTTAAAAATCCTTTTGATAATGGCGGTCTGTCATAAGGTAAATTTGAATTTTTATCAAGGAGCATAATTTCATTCTTATAGCCTTCATTCCGCAAAGTCGCTGCTGCATTTAATCCAGCCATTCCTGCTCCAATAATCACAAATCTGTTATTTGTGGTCATTCCTTCCCCCCCTTTGGTTCATTTTTTATCCAAATTTCATCATTTTGTATTTTTACTTCAAAAACAAGGAGGGGTTTTGTAGCTGGAGATTCTAATACAGCACCATTTCTTAAATCAAAACAAGCAAAATGGAGCGGGCAGGTAATAGTATGACCGTCTAAATCCCCATCTATCAGTTCCGCATATTCATGTGTACATATTGCATGACAAGCATAAAACTCCCCTTCAACGTAATTAAGTATGACAGGGTATCCATTAACTGTATATTGCTCCATATCTTCATCCTCAAATTCATCTGTTTTACCAACAAAAGTAAAGCCATCCATAAGCTCATATACCTACCTTTCATTTTGTAATTCTCCAATGTATTGGGAGGCGATACCCACCATTGAACTTGTTTAGCAGGAAATGGATTATATTTGCGCAGAGTGGTCACACCCCGTTTTAGCGCCAACAAGCCGAGCCTGCAAGAAAAGTGACAACACCCATGTGGAACAGAAGAATAGCCAATATGTCCATGAACGCAATGACGCGTTGGTAACCATCGTAACCGTCGCCTGTCTTAATGAGGTTTATGAATACGTCAATATTGGTGCAATTTTTATTCTACCCATCCGTCAGTCACTGTACGGATGGGCAAGGCTATCGAATATATCAGATTTGTTCCGTCAATTAATATAATGAAAATTCAGAATTACATTAGTATGGAAGGGTATTTCTGACATCATTCTATTCACAAGAATAGATCCACTATCCACTCTACGGATAACCAAACTGTTAAAGCAGTAGTTAGTACTAGTAAAACATTTTCAAACCAATTATTCGTGTATTTACCTAAATGGCTCTTTTTATTCGAAAGTACCAGAAGTCCAATAGCAATTGCTGGAACAAGCAATGTTTGTATTGCATTAACAAAAATGGTCATTACAACAAAACCAGGCATTCCTGGTATTGTCCACACGATTGGTGCAACAAGGATAAATAGACTTATCCACCTGAACCATGGGTCGTTTTCAAGTTTATCTCCATATTTCTCCCTTCGTTCTTTCTTGATTATTTGGAAACAATCCACGGCTAAACGGGGATAACCATTAGCAAAACCAATAACACTGCTATACAGAATCCCAAATGCACCCAAGTAAAATACTATAGATCCAAAAGGTCCTAAATAAATAGAAAGAGCTTGAGAAATATCACTTAAATTATTAACCTGGATACCATTTGGTCTTAAAATTTCTGCTCCAACAATCCAAATGGATAAGCAAATTACTGCCGCAGCAAAGAATGCGAATAATAAATCGTAACGTGCAAGTTTTATAAATGATGGATTATCCCATCCTTTTTCCTTCATAAAATAAGGATAGAGAAAGTTCGTCATAGACCCAGCTACAGCTCCTATTAACGAACTCGCTACTAAAAACACCCCAAAAGGAGAACCAGTGTTTTCTGGGATACCAAACCCAATCGTCCCTTTAATAATCTGACCGACATCAGGAAGAACATAGATAGCCAGCCCAATAAAGGCAATTGACATTATGCCAAGCAATAGTTTCATTATTTTTTCAATGGTATTGTACATATTGCGTCCGGTAACAAAGAGGGCACTTAAAACAACAACGATTGACCATATAAATGGTGAGCCGAAATTAAAAAGCCAGGCAAGAACTTCTCCAGTTCCAATTATCATAATAGCACCGCCTAAGTGCCCTATAATTATAGCGGCAATCCCCATAAACCAGGGGATAAACCTTCCCATTTCCGCAAACCCAGCCAATATTGATAGCCTTCCCTTGTTACTAAGCTGGTATCGTGCTATAATATTTACAATAACGAAACGAATAATAAACGCACCAGCAAGGAGCCACATAAGATTATACCCATAGTTTGATCCGGAAACAGCAGAAACAACAAGATCGCCCGCAGCTATCATTGTCAATACAGCAACGATTCCCGGTCCAAAGGAAAGAAAATATTTTCGAAGAGAATTTCTCCCTGTTTTGGTCTCTATTGGCTTTTCAATATTTGTATTCGGTTCCATCACGTCTTCCCCCTTGTAACTTATTAAACCTTCAACATCAGGTTGCCCGAAGAGGTACTTAGATAGCAAATTACCAAAACATAAGAGTACGGTAATTACCTGCACTCATACATTTCTTTACGCATCGTCTATGTTTTATTTAGTAACATGATGTTTCCGGCTTTCGTGCAACTTCTGTACCAACGCCCTATCTTCTGAATTTATACTTGAGACAGGTGATTTTGTAGTACCTGTGTTTAATCCTGCCACTTCTATCGCTGCTTAATATTTATATTGGAGTTGACAATAGGGCAGTTAGTACCTGCACTATACTCCGCCCACCTCAATCCTGATAACGCAATCCGCGGACGTCCATCCCCCCATCGCTCGGAAGTACGGTCCCTGTTAACGTTTTTGACATGTTACTTGCAAGAAACACATACGCTCCAGCGTGGTGTTCCGGGTCCGGTGTTAGGTTGAGTGGATTTCTTTTTTTTGGGCTTTCCCCTGGTGTCCCAGTGCTCCGGAACCCTTCCAGGCTTGACAAACTGGTAAGGTCAGTCGCTGTTACCCCGGGTGCAACCCCATTTACCCTCACATCTGGAGCGAACTCATGCGCCAGCTGTCGAATGAGACCGAGGGTAGCATGTTTGCTTGCCGAATAAAGAGGCCCGCCACCTCCCGCGTGAAATGCCGCGATTGAAGAAGTCAAAACAACCGTACCGTTTGGTGACTTAGTCAATTCGTCGACGCTCGCCTTGATTCCGAACAAAACCCCTTTGACGTTTACGTTAAAAAGTTCATCAAATGCTTGGTCTATAGCCGTGATCGGCATATCTTTCAGTGCGACCCGACCGTCAAATAGGCCGGCATTTCCCACGAATGTATCGAGTTGCCCCCAACGTTCGAGGGCCGTATTCACAGCCCGTTGATTATCCTCGTACTTACATACGTCACCTTGGATCCCAATTACGTTCTCACCAAACTGTTCCTCCAGTGACTTTACTCTAGCCTCGGAAAACTCAAGCACACACACCTTAGCACCTTCCCCGACAAAGCGCTTCACCACAGCCTTCCCAATGCCAGATCCACCACCGGTAATGAGCGCCACTCTGCCCTTTAACAAGTTAGTCATACATCGTCCTCCTCTGTGCCAAACGGTGTCTCCAGGAACTTAGAAAATGTCTCCATATCTTGCCATGTAAGTGATTCTAATGCCAAGGCGTCCAGCTGAATGCTAAATCCTAATCGCGGCGAAGAAATCTCCAAGCGCATGCCATTCCTCGTATGCACACGCTTACAAATTACGGATGCAAATTCATTTTTAATTTCGATTTCATTGGTTGATTTAAGTTGTTTTTTCATATTTATCACTTCTTTACAGAAAAATTGATAGATGACCCGTACCCAAGGATGACTGGTCAACTATGATTGTCCGCTCGGAAAGCTTCCAAGCGCCATCCACACGTCTCAATATATCATTGCGTTTTCCTGAAATGAGGTCGGCATCTGGAGAGTCGCCTCTGTTCCAATAGACGAGAAAGTTGCTGTTGACCTTCACTTCGTCGTTGGAGACGGAAAACGCCCGCACATTTGTTACAAGATGTCGTGTCCGCGAAGGCGGGTCTTCTGCCCACGCGTATTCTGTTTGTAGCCTGTCGACCCGGAGTTGTAATGTGCTCCGGTCATCATAGAAATGATACATATCCACAGATACGTCAGGCAAATCTGATCGCTCCCGCGTAAGGCGGACAGGCATTCGATACGTGCACGAGTCTGTCATCATGTCCAACCATTCTTCAAAACGTCCATCGTCAATCTTGCTTGCTTCTTCGTACAAAAAATCCTCGATTTCTTCACGTACATCGCTAGAGACTTTCTTCAATTTTTGCTCAATCATTTGTTGAACCCCCAAAATTCGGTCTTAGTAATAGAGCTCTTAAATTTACACACCACTATCCAACAAGCTACCCAACCACCACTCGTAATATTTCCTCGCGTTTTCTTCCTGCCACTTTCCTTCGTAAACGGTTCCTGGTCCAGGAAAATCACTCATAGGCGTTCGTCCTAAACCTATTTGATACTTTAACGGAACCGAGGCCGCCACATCGCTGCGGCTGTTTCTCGTAATACCTTCATAATTCACTCCATCGTCCTGTTCGGCCATCCCACTTGAACTATGGTTCAGCAAGTAACTCTGCATAGACATTTCCTTCACCCTATCGCTCGCCCGCTTCTCTACAAGAAGCCATGACCACCCTTCGGCATTTTCTGGCCCTTTTGGCTGCCATTGCTTGATGGTCGTGAAACTGACCACCTCATCCCCTACCTTGCGAGAACTTATCAGAAAAGACAAGTTAGGTGAAATGTTGCCATGGACATTAAACATTTCCTTTAAGATGCCCAATTGTCCCTCCGAAAGATTCGCTTCATAATCGTCCATGAAGTCCCTATTAAAAATCATCTCTTCGCCGGGCGCAGAAATTCCACACCCATGTGCATTTGTGGCCGACACGTGATACCCTTTTTTGCGTTCTTTCACGTTTTTCACCTGACCCACGGACATGAGTGATTGATGCGTGAACAAGAAATGGTACGAGTCGGACACAAAATTTTCAGCCGGTAACTTCCAGTTCGAGCGAACCTCGTATCTTTGGGGCTGTCCTAGTACCTCCAACTCCGTTCGATTGAAAAAGATGTCCATGTACCATTTCATATCACCGAGAAACGCATCTAATGATTCGCCTTCGTGATTCCACGTCGCAAAAATTAAGCCGTGATACTGATCCGACCTTGCTTGTATCAAGCTGAATTTCGACCAGTCGAATTCCTTACCATACACCTGCTTCCGATAAGGAACGCCTACGAGGTCTCCTTTATTGGAGTAAGTAAATCCATGGTAAGGGCATCTGAAATGGCTGCAGTTTCCCATGTCCGTTCTACTTATTCTGTTCCCTCGGTGTCTACAGAAGTTGAGAAACACTCGAATCTCGTTATCTTCACCTCTGGAAACGATAACGTCCTCTTCGCCCATGCGACGCGTAACATAATCGCCCGGCGACGGTATTTCGGTCTCGTGAGCGATGAACAACCAATTTCTTTTGAAGATGCGTTCTAGCTCTAGCTGATAAATGTCGGATCGTTGAAAGATGAAGGGTGGAATCTCGCCCTCATCTGGCTTCACCGTTGAACTCAACAATTTTTCCAACTCAGCCCGGCTGGTTACCTCTGGACCAGCTTCCAGTTCATTGCTCATTATACTCCCTCCTTCTTCTTTAATGCCCAATCAAGGCCGACCTCTTTATGAACGGAGCGCAAGGTCTCCAAATCTCCGCTGTCCAAGTCTTGAGACGGATAACGAGGAAACAGTTTAATGTCGAAACCTCGAAGTTGGAGTGCTTCTTTATGAGCGCTTCGACCTTTCTTTCCCCAAAGCTGCCGCAAGGTCTCCGATATAGCGTTTGCTTGATGATGATAACGAACGGCACTCTCATAATCGCCGTTCTCGAGTGCATTCCACAAATTCACGCTTAACTCCGGCACATGGGCTGTAGCTGGATTGATGACCCCGTCAAACCCAACAGGCTTTCCTACAAGCAAGTTGGCAATCCCCCCTGTGAATATAGCCATATCCTGAGGTAAATGCCGTAAATATCCTAATGCACGGCCAGTGTCCATTACATTAAGCTTGATGCCGCGAATCGTTGGAATCTCCTTCTTGAGCCAGAGTACCCGTTCCACTCGCATATGAATTCCAGTGTATTTCTCGTGATCATAAATAAACATTGGGATGTGGATTGCATCTGCCACCTGACGATAATGTTCCAAAATTTCGTAGTCTGTGTGGTCGTTATAGTAAAATGGCGGTACGAGACAGACTGCAGTGCTGCCAGCCTGCTCAGCGTGCTTTGCAAGCTCTATAGACGTAAAGGTATCCACCGTCCCGCAGTGGGTGACGAACGGAATCCGACCATCTACCTGCTCGGCCACGAGTTCGACCACTTGTTTCCTTTGATCTGTCCGCATTGCGGGTCCCATACCGAACGATCCGCAGACGAAAAAGCCATCCACATTCGCATCCAAATAAAATTTGATCAACTGTTTCATGGTGACAATATCAACTTCACCGTCGGAAAGAAAAACCGTGGGCAAAGGTATAACAACACCTCGCATCAATTTGCCTTCAGACATCCAAACAAACCCCTTCCTTTAATCCGAATTGTACAACATCCCCAGCCTGCCGACGAACCAGGTTGCATGTTACCGAACTCCCTTTTTCACTTGCGCCCAGACATCGACAAAAGGCTTGTGTTCTCGAATATGATCCTCCCCATCGTCAATTTGCTCCATTTCGCAGTAATACTCTACAAAAAATCCGTCCGGATCTTTGATGTAGATGGCAATGTTATTTCCGATTCCGTGACGCATCGGGCCGGATGCTACCGGAATTCCTTGCCTTGCAAACCAGTCACATGCCCGCTTCATTTCATTCCAACTTTCAAGTTCGTAAGCGTGATGGTGGAGCGTCGTATTCTCCGCAGGTAGAAAAGCAATCGCGTGGTGATCGGCATTACACCGCATCCACGCCCCATTGTCAGCACGCCGGTCTGACAAACGAAAGCATGCCACTTCTCGATAAAACGGTTCTATTTCCTCTATATTTTTATTAAGTAACGTAAGATGCCCGAGGCCATTGATTTTAAAGGGACCCGATGAGAAAATTCCTTCTAACCGTTCCAACGAACGATACACTTCTATCCACGTCCCATTAGGATCTTGAAAGCGAATCGCTTTCCCCAACCGACCGGGTTCTGGAGGAGCCTCCGTCACTTCGACTCCCTTCTTTTCCAACCAAAGCTTTAATTGCTCGGTCTGAGCGTCGGAGTGGGTTTCGTAAGCGATATGATCAAGCCGAGCCACCGAGCTCGGGCGGAGCTCTAAGGCGTGGTGCTCGAATTGACTTCGCAAGTACGCTGTCCCGTCCGCATCTTGCTCTACCATGACGAGGTTACAGACCCGTGTGTAAAAATCGATTGACCGATCCATATCGGTTACCCCCAATGAAACGTGACCCATTTTCTTTAAAAACCATGGTCGATTATGTTTCTCCACATAACTCTCCCCTTCTTATTTGTAAGTTTAGCAAATCAAACACTGGCTGGAATAACTTGGTGTGGATCTTAGGTCATCAAATTGGTCGGGCACGCTTCCTTTAAATCGGATCGACTACCGACATCAAACCGATTCTCCATAAGCCGACAATAGCGTTGCACCGGAAATGCGCCCAAGAATGACCAAAAATCTAGCCACTTCCTAAAAGTAAAATCTCACATTTGCAAGCATCAAATCCCACGATGTCCTCGGACGGCAGGCGAGTGGATTCTAATTCGCTCACGCGGTAATAATAGCATCCCTCGTCATGACCGACGCAAAACGACCGTTCTCATCATTGAGATTTTCCAATCCCGTACTCGTTGCGCAAATTACAGGAAGCGCTTACAAAGGAACAATCATAAGCTAGCCCACACGGTAGAATCGACGCAAATATACTTGTTGACTCCCGTAACAATCACATTCGTGATCCCTTGCTACACAGTTTCATACTAAATTTTATACCAATGAACGTATCGAAACGATTTTTAATCTCGTCATCACCTCCCCCTGCTGGTACAAACGATAGCCTTCCTCCCTCAGCTTCCGGGTTCACAAATACCACTTGCATCATTCCAGTCCAACCTAGAGGGATAAATTATCGCATCTGGAGGGCTGGACCGAATGTATCCCTCACAGTTCACTTTTCGCTTTGTCGACCAAGCGCGCTTCAAATCTCATGAATAGCATCGAGATTCGATACCGGCTTTCCAATGTGCTCGTCTGCGATTTTGAACGTCGACGACGAGTAACGTAGTAGGCGGTGTGTGAACCCAAAATCAACTAGTTAAAATATTTACGCTCTTAAGTTGCGTGTAACTTAGAAGTTCATCCAAACAATGCTCCCGACCGATACCGCTATCCTTAGTACCCCCAAATGGCACCCCGTGGTAACGACGTTCGACACCATTAACCCACACGAATCCGGCTTCTACAAGTGGAACAGTCTTGAGCACAGTGTTGACATCATTCGTCCAAATGCTGGCCGTCAGCCCGTACGCCACGGAGTTGACTGATTGAATCATCTCATCGTAATCATCCCATTCAATGAGAGAAAGAACGGGGCCAAAAACCTCTTCCTGTGCGATGGTCATTTCAGTAGTTACTTGATCGAATACGGTAGGCTTGAAGAAGTATCCCTTATTAAATGGCTCGTCAGCATAAGGTTCACCTCCGTACAACAATCTAGCCCCTTCTTGCTTGGCCACATCAACATAGTGACTAGTCTTGTCAAATTGCCGCTTGGAGGTGAGGCAACCCATCTCAGTATCCTCGTGACTTGGATCACCGGGTTTTATCGCCTGAACGCCAGCGATTACTTTGTCAATAATTGCGTCGCGCTGCGACTTGTGAACGAATACCCGGGACGTGGATCCGCACGACTGACCAAGGCAACGCTTAAAGTTCATACCGGCAAGAACAGCATTGGCAGCTGTCCCCGCATCCACATCCGGAAAAATGATCATCGGATTCTTGCCACCCAGCTCAAGCGTCGTTTGCTTCAAAACTCCACTACCAGCGGCACCCTGCATAATCTTCTTCCCAGTCTCCGGACCCCCGGTGAACGCAAGACGCCGAACTCGAGGATGCTGGACCAAAGCCGAACCTGGCTCCTCTGCCCCGGTGACGATGTTCAGCACGCCCGCAGGCAAAATATCCTGTGCCAGCTTTACAATGTACAAAGCGGATAACGGCGTTTCCTCGGATGGTTTCAGAATGACGGTGTTACCAGTGACGAGCGGACTAACGAGATGCTGAATCGTAAACATCGCGGGGTGATTAAATGGCATGATACGTCCAACAACGCCGAAAGGTTCGCGCAACGTCATATGTATGTTGTTTGGAGTTGTGGCCGGAATCGTTTCACCCTTGACCTCCAACGCCAACCCTGTCATGTATTCAAGGTGCTTGATGGCTTTGAGCACATCTTTTCGCATTTCGACGAGCGGATTTCCAGAATCCTTCGCATCTATCAGGGCTATCTCTTCCGCATGATCCAAAATCACGTTGCCCAAACGTCTCAGTAAGGTGGCCCTTTCCCCAAACCCTAGATAACGCCAATTATGTCCCGCTTGTTCTGCGGCTTTGACCGCCTTGTCAATATCACGACTACTGCCCGCAGGAACAGTGGCGATCCACTCCCCTGTCGCTGGATTGCAAACGTCTATGACTGCCCCTGAAACAGCGTTACACTGTTCTCCTCCGATAATCATCTTCGGATAGCTCTCCATTGTTTCATCCCCATCCTTCCTAAATCGTTACGTTCTTAATCCCTATCTCACTCAATCAATTTCGACCTCTCAACCGCACTCCGGGATTTTAGCAAAACCGGAATGATATTCTCAGAATAGTCACGTTATGTTCTTATTGACCAAGTTGTTTCAAACATTTGTTAACCAAAATATTAAAATGACCTAACATTTGTAGCCTATTATAAATGAACCATAATCAAAATTCAATAGTATATATTAAATATTTAAAAAATTTTGATTAAATTTGTAACAAATCTTCTTTTCAAAAAAAATACGCCAGAATTTAATCCCTGGCGAGGTTAAAGGGCATATTGAATAAATTTAGAACTTGATTAACATGCAATGCTGGATACAATACTCCATACTGTCGATAATTGAGTCGTGTGAACAGATTATTTGATAACCATAACACTTAAAATTAAGGAGGTTAATCTTCTTATGCAGGACTTGCTCACTTTTTAGTTCCTGCTACAGCTTATAGCCGGTTCTGCTTTTGAATCTTTTTAATAGAACAGAACTTTCTACTCTTATGATCCCCTGCACAGAATAAAGCTCATTATTTATAAAGGTTTCCAGTTTTTTAAAATCCTCTACTAAAACATGCATATGGAGGGTGCTAGGGCCAGTCATTTGATAAATGCTTGCCACATGTGGATTGTCAGCTAGGTTTTGTGCAACGTCCTGTAATTGTTTTGGTTCCACGTCCACTTCAAAAAACGCAGATACCTTCTTACCGATTTTTTCCGAATTAATGGATACAGTAAATTTTTCAATTATCCCCTTATCAACGAGGTTTTTAACTCTGGCCTTGACGGCTACTCGGGATAGTCCCACTTTTTCAGCCAGTTCCACATATGAAACTCTACCGTCCTCAACTAATTCTTCTATAATTTGTTTGTCTATATTATCATAGTTCAATATTAGAGCTCCTTTTCCCAAATCCCTGATTTTTGAATTAACTCAATATTATATAAAGATTGTTTAAAAGTAAAGAAGTTCTCATAATGAAAGTTATTTACTAAAATATCATAAGAAATAAAGTTTTATGAATTAATTTTGTACTTTTTGATAATAAGCGGTTGACAGTAGTTGTTAAATAGTATAATTTGGAATTGAGTTTAAAATCGGAAAATTTAAATAATAAGTTCTTTGTTGAATAGGTAAAAACAAATGAATTGGAAATATCTTTGGGGATCTCGCAAAAAATGGCCATAGGGAAGTAGACCTCCAGTCACTTGTAAAATACTGGAAGTTCCAACAAGGTAATTGATGAAGAATTGCCTTATCGCGTCACCTTCGGCGTATAGATTTGTTTGTTGCGGAGCAGCGCATCGATCAGGCGCACCTAAGATCATTATCTAGAAATATCCCGAAGCATCTAAGTCCGAAATTTGTATTCCAGGCTAGCCCAGAATACAAAACCATAGATTCATTTGTCGAGGAACAAAACAAACCGGAAATTGACATCAACTGTGAAGTTAAAACTTATTATCCAAGGAGATGCTTTTATGAATTCATTCACTAATCAGGCCCACCCGTACCCCATCAACCGGAATGCGTCGTATGCTAAGAATGGCATGGTTGCAACATCCCAGCCGTTAGCTGCCCAAGCTGGCTTAGATATTTTGAAAAAGGGTGGTAATGCGATTGATGCGGCAATTGCCACCGCTGCATGCCTTACGGTCGTTGAACCAACTTCTAATGGAATAGGTGGTGATGCATTTGCGCTTGTCTGGACCAAAGGGAAACTGCATGGTCTTAATGGAAGCGGACGCTCGCCTGCAAACATTTCTATTTACGATGTTAAAAAGTCAGGATATGATGAGATGCCGAAATATGGCTGGATGCCCGTAACCGTACCTGGTGCACCGGGGGCATGGGCAGAACTGTCTGAGCGGTTTGGTAAACTTCCATTATCTGAAGTGTTACAACCTGCTATTAGTTATGCAGAAGAAGGATTTCCGATCTCACCAACGTTGGGTAAGTTTTGGAAGAAAGCTTATCAGACCTTCAGTAACTGCTTAACTGATCCGTCTTTTAATTATTGGTTCGAAACATTTGCACCCAAAGGCAGAGCTCCAAAAATAGGAGAAACCTGGTCATCGCTGGATCATGCAGAAACATTGCGATCAATTGCAAAAACGAACGCTGAGTCTTTTTATCGTGGCGAACTAGCTGACAGGATTGTAAATTTTTCAAAGGAAACGGGCGGGTATTTAACTTCAAAGGACCTGTCTGAATATAAGCCGGAATGGGTTGATCCTATTAAGGTCAATTACCGTGGATATGAAGTATGGGAAATACCACCAAACGGGCAGGGACTAATTGCTTTGCAGGCACTGAATATACTAAAAGGCTTTGCATTTAACGAAAAAGAATCAGTGGATACATACCACAAACAAATTGAAGCTATAAAACTGGCATTTGCTGATGGTCGCAAACACATAACAGATGAATCCCATATGAAATATTCAACGAATGATATCTTGTCGGATGAATACGGGAACTTACGAAGGGAACAGATTGGAGAAACGGCCCTACAGCCGGAAGCAGGTGAACCTTCCTTAAGTGGGACTGTTTACTTGGCTGCAGCCGACAATGAAGGAAATATGGTTTCTTTTATCCAAAGTAATTATATGGGATTTGGATCCGGCCTGGTTGTTCCGAGAACAGGCATTGCATTACAAAATCGAGGACACAGTTTCTCGTTGGATCCCGATCATGTGAATGCTTTAAAAGGTGGAAAAAAGTCGTATCATACGATCATTCCAGGATTCTTAACAAAAGGAGACAATCCGGTTGGGCCATTCGGAGTTATGGGTGGTTTTATGCAGCCCCAGGGACATGTGCAGATCGTCATGAATATGATTGATTTTGATTTAAATCCGCAGGCAGCGCTTGATGCTCCAAGATGGCAATGGTTAAAAGATAAGGTTATCGATGTAGAAAACCGTTTCCCACATCACCTTGCACAACAGCTTGCTGAAAAAGGGCACGAAGTTCAAATTCAGTTGGAACCCAATCAATTTGGTCGCGGGCAGATAATATTGAGAGAACCAACCTCTGGTGTTCTTATAGGTGGTACTGAATCCAGAACGGATGGATCGGTTGCTTGCTGGTAATAAAATAAGGGGGACCTTGAATGAGACTTCAATGGAATTTATTCCTTGCATTTTTTAGAGTTGGAATGCTTGGCTATGGGGGTGGTCCCAGCTCCATACCATTAATTCACATAGAAACAGTTGAAAAATACAAGTGGGTATCTGATGAGGAATTCGGGGATATCCTTGCCTTATGCAATACACTCCCCGGGCCAATTATTACTAAAATGGCAGGATATATCGGTTACCGTGAATCAGGTTTCCTTGGGATGATTAATGCGGTAATCTCCTCCATCCTGCCAACAATATTTTTAATGATTATCCTATTATCCTCCTTATCGTCCGTAAAAAGCTTTGAATGGGTGAGTGGAATGACAGCCGCTGTGATACCAGTTGTCGGAGTTATGCTGGCGGTACTCACATGGCAATTTTTAGAAAAATCGGGAAAAGACCTAGGCTGGAAAAAGACAATTATCATGTCTGCAATTATTTTAGTAATTTTAGAACTCGGCATACATCCGGGTATTATTATTGGGGTCCTATTGATACTTGCCCTTATTCAAAAAGATAAAAGAAGTTCATCAGAAAAAAAACAAAAGGCAAGGGCAGGTGATGAACAATGATTCTTTATTGGAATATCTTTTTGGCCTTTTTCATACCCGGTATCTTGGGATACGGAGGTGGGCCTGCTTCCATTCCATTGATTGAGAATGAAGTAGTACAACGTTATGGATGGATGACCATTGAGAAATTCAGTGAAGTACTTGCCCTCGGCAATGCGTTGCCAGGACCAATTGCTACCAAAATGGCAGGATATATAGGCTATGAGGTAGGGGGAATACCGGGTGCATTGGTTGCTGTGTTTGCAACGGTTGCCCCTTCACTCATACTGATGATTGCTTTGCTGGGTGTTTTATATAAGTATAAAGAATCGGCTAAGGTTAAACGACTTACCCTTTATGTTCGCCCCGTTATTGCCCTGTTGTTGGGGTTAATGGCTTGGAACTTTTTTGTTGAATCATACGAGGAGGCGGGTATCTGGCAAACAGCATTTCTGATTGTTGTAAGTTATTTATTGATGGAACATGAAAAGATAAAGATACACCCTGCTTTTGTTATTGTAGGTGCATTGGTTTATGGTGGATTTTTCCTTTGATTTAATAAAAAGTTGTTATATGGCGCGATAGAAAGTTAGCGAATATTTGTAAATGCGATAGTCATTAGTGTTTATATTGCTAAACAGAATAATCGTCATCTTAATAAGGTGATATTGTTAAAATGACATAGAAAACAACGTTATGTCATTTCATTTATCCAAATGTTAACAGTTGGCATTATAGAAAATTTAATAGTTAACTTCTAATGGTACTTTGGTAAAGAAATGTATATAAGAGGTGATTAAATGAAGACGGTTGTACTTCTAACTACTGGGGGAACAATTGCTAGTAAAAGAAATCCTAAAACTGGTCTGTTAATCTCAGGTGCTCTGACGGGGAAGGAATTATCGTCCATGTGTGAGTTGCCTAATGATTTGACGGTTGACGTTCAATCCTTATTTCAAATTTCCAGTAATCAAATGACCTTTCAGTTATTGCTCGAACTGAAAGAGAAAATAGAGGATGTTTTTAAAGATAAAGCTGTTGATGGAATTGTGGTAACGCATGGGACAGATACATTGGAAGAAACGGCATATTTTCTAGACTTAACAATTGCCGATGAACGACCTGTAGTTGTAACTGGTTCACAGCGAGCACCAACAGAAATAGGATCTGATGCATTTTTGAATATTAGACAGGCGATTCTCGCCGCAAGTAATGATCATCTCAAGGGGATTGGGACAACTGTTCTATTTAATGAAAAAATTTTATCGGCTCGGTATATCAAAAAAGTTCATGCATCAAATCTTGATGGCTTTAGAGTGAACGGCTATGGAAACTTAGGAACTGTAGATAGAGAAGAAGTTCATTTATATCAAAGACCAGTTCAGAGGGAACTTCATTCAAATGTAGTGGAATTACCATCAGTAGATATTATCCCAACATATCTAGGAGGAGATGGAAGGTTTATTAGAGCGGCAGTAACTTCTGGGGCAAAAGGAATAGTGATTGAAGGAGCTGGGAGAGGGCATGTCCCGCCTTTAGCAGTAGATGAGATTAGAAATGCAATAAATCAAGGGGTGGTAGTCCTTTTAACGACACGTGCGGATGAAGGACTAGTGAAAGTAGTTTATGAGTTTGAGGGTAGTGTTGAACACTTGTTGCAGCAAGGTGTCTTACTGGGAAGAGATTATGATAGTAAGAAAGCTAGAATTAAATTAGCTACTTTATTAGCGGCTAAATATAACAAAGAAGAAATCCAAATGCTATTCAATCAATAAGGAATGGTATTCGTTATGATCAATGAAGATTGATCGAATTACTTAAAGGTTTACGTGTTTTAGATTTAGGGACACTAGTAGCAGGACCATTTGCAGGTAGATTGTTTCAATCTGAAGCAATTCCGAGAAATCCTTAAAAATACCCTGCTGTTCAGAATAAAAAGGGATGTCATAGGATAATCGTTGACCATCTTGCAAAATATAACGTTCGGTTAGATACATTTTAAAAAAGGAGCGATAATATCCCAAACCTCCTTCCACAATAAGCATAGTCGTTTTTCCAGGATGAAACTTTTTAGAATAAACCCACTCCTCGCAAAATATAGTACAAGTATGAGTGAACTTTTTAGGGGAGTTTTAAGAAATGATGAATAAGTTACTTCTTGGATTAAAACGGCCTATACATGATCAGCTATCAGACCTGATGGGAGATATTACTGCCGGGATGACTGTGGCAGTATTATTAATTCCTCAAAGCATGGCCTATGCCTTGATAGCAGGAGTGCCTGTAGAGCTCGGCTTGTCTGCAGCTTCTTTTCCGGTTCTAGTATATACATTCATTGGAAGGTCTAGGTACTTATCAGTGGGGCCCGTTTCGATTGTATCCCTATTGGCGTTTTCCGGTGTTTCCACAATCGCACAAGGGGATTCGACTCGGTTTATTGCGCTTATGATAACACTTACATTAATCGTCGGGGTAATTCAAACGTTACTTGGCTTTATAAAAGTTGGTTCCTTTTTTAATTACGTATCTTCTGCTGTGATTGATGGTTTTATTTCTGCAGCAGCTATTATAATTGTCCTGAATCAGGGAAAAGCACTGTTTGGGATAGACTTACCTAATTACGATAATATGATCTCCTTCGGCAAAGAACTTGCAAATCATATCTCAGAAGTAAACCCTTATATACTTGCTTTTGCTTCAGGAAGTATCGTTTTTTTACTTATTATGAAGAAGGTGCTTCCATCAGCCCCAGGAGCATTTATCGTTATCATTGCATCTGTAGTGATAACTAGTAATTTCGCTTTACATACAAAAAAAGGGGTAGACATCATAGGAAAAATACCACGGGGATTCCCTGAATTCGGTGTGGTTATTCCTTCTTACGATATTGTTTTGCAATTGTTTCCTGTTGCATTTATGATTGCGTTTATATCCTTTGTTGAATCCTATTCGATTGCAAGGCAGCTGGCGAATAATGACAGGGAAAAACTGTGCCCGAACCAAGAATTATACGCTTTGGGGTTGGCTAATGTAACAAGCTCAATTGCAGGTTCTATTCCCGTTGCCGGAGCTATTTCCCGAACAGCTGTCAACTATCAATCCGGTGCAAAAACCAAGCTCTCATTGATCGTGTCAGCACTATTTATATTTCTTGCAATCCTATTTTTAACGCCAATATTTTACTACTTACCGAAGGCGTCACTTGCAGCGATCATCATTATTGCTGTGTCTAAGCTGATTCATTTGAAGCAATTCATTCGTTATTTGAAAGGGAAACATACTGAGGCTTTTATGTTTCTAACTACCTTCCTGTCTACATTATTCATTGATATTTTTCTTGGTCTGATGATTGGCATTACCTTGTCACTGATAAGCACAATTATGAAGAAGGGTGGTTCCGGCATAGAAAACTAACATACAGGAGACGCTTAAAATACTAGAGTTTAAATCCCGTATGACTCTTTGATGGTGAAAGGCTGAGGGGTAGAAAACACGAGGTAGATACTGGCTTACAAATGTATTTAATTTTCACAAATAATTTATGAGTAGCTCGTTTTACAATCAGCGAATTTAATAGAGTAACGAAAAAATCCAATCTCTCCGCATTAATACAAACTGGTAACTGAATCCAGGTTAGTTAAGCGGACTCGATAAAATCTATACAAATAAAAAGAGATTTCTTTTGCTCTAAAGTAAATATATTAGCATTGATAACTTTGAGAATATGGAGCAAAAGGCTACATTAAACCTGATAGTCTTAGATTTTATTTACTAAAACTGCTGAGACAAATAATGAGCCTGTTAAATGGAGAGAGCTGTAATAGCTACTCCATTTTTTATTCTTTCTTTAAGAAAACAACCCGGATATTGAACTGATTGGTCTGTTGGAGTTAGCGTCTATGGAGGCAAATAAAGAGATAATAATACTGTCAAGATGTTCCACTTCCTAGTAGTAGGAAGTGGATTTTTATATTCATCTGATCATATTACTGAATCAAGACTTGTCCTTCTAACTTGGCTCAATGCTCTTCTCAAAAAAATAACACAAACGTACTCACCTAAATTTAAGTAAGTACATTTGTGTCGAAATCAATCTAGTACCAAACTATTATCTTGTGAAAAACCAAATTGCCACTAATATAATAGCAATTACTAACCATATAAGCGCTTGCCTATTTTTTTTCATGTGACAACACCCTAGTCTGTATATTTGTTTATATTATACTTCTATTTTTTAAAAATCATAGTGCCATTTAGTACAGCACTATAGTACTAACAAGCTGAGTACCATCTTGTTGGAACATAAAGATAACAATCTAAGTAGACACCGCACCCTTTATCTTGTTGAATAAATGCCCAAACGCCAATTCCTGCAACTGCAGCTACAAAACTAGTCACCCATCCTGGAGGGCTAGCAAAATAAGCAATCGTTGCATTTAAAGCAGCAACTCCACCACCATATAATGCTAGATTATCTTTTAGTTTTTCAACAAATTTATGTGACCAGTAAACTTGTAATCCCCACCAAGTAAAATCCCAGTCAAAGTTTTTCTTTTTATCAATAGCACTTCCTTCAATAACGCCTGATTCAGCTTTAGGTACAAATTTGTCACCTTCGATTTGAAGATCGGAACGATGTTTTTGAACTTCAGCATTATTTAGTTTGACGATTTCTTTCACTTCTTTTAGCTCTTTTTCAGTTAGAGCATCAGCAGCTTCCTTTTTAACTGTAAACTTCTCTGTCTCAGCATCTAAGTATACATAAGGCGTTGCCTTTTTAATTAACGCCTGTTTTGATTCTTCTGTTAAGCTTGTTGATGCAGATGAAAGACTAGGTAAAAATAGACTTACTAACATTGAAAATACCATTGCCAATAAAATAGTTTTCTTCTTAACACTTGATGTTACCATGGTTCCCCAACACCCCTTATTATTTTTTGGTTTTTGATTGACGATGTTCTCATAGTTTGGTCTTCCTTTACATCTACTTCCCCCCATGTATAAATGTAAAATCAACTGTGCTCGGTTATATAGTAGCATGGTATTAAAAATGGCGATTTTACAAAAATAAGTAATTTTCATAGATTGATTTCATAATCTGATTATTTATTGGAATATTTCCTGTTTAATAATAGAAATCAGTAATTTATAGGTTAATTAAGATTACAACTTGAATTATATTACTTTTTTTTAGATAAATATCTAAATGTAAATTTCTGCTAATTCCCCTTTTCATATATAAAAAAGCATTACTTGCAATTATAGTAACTGTTTTGTGAAATTTTCCTAATAATTGACGATTATTGTAAATAAGTATGCATTATTAATATGTTGTTGGGAAAACTCAGAACTAAGTAGTTTTATTCTCCTAAGCCTTTTATAATAGAACTTAGGAGGTGAAAATATGAGAGATAGCGTGGGTTATAGGATAAAATATTTTCGGTCAAAACTAAATATGACTCAAGCTGAATTATCAAAGGGTATCATTTCTGTTTCCTACTTATCAAAAATTGAAAATGGTAATGCGGACCCACCAGAAGAAATCTTAGAGCTACTTAAAAATCGGCTAGATATAACACAAAATATTGATGATACTTGTGAAGTAGAAGAAACAATCATCCAATTCTTTCATAATTTATTCTATAAGGAAACGGATGAAGCTGATAAGAACTATAAGCTACTAATAAAGGACCTTTATTTAATAACAAATAATGACTTGCTGTACCTTCTAGAGATACATAAACTGCAATATTTCATTCTTCTAAAGAAAGATAAGCAAGCAGCAGAACAATATTTCAAATTAAACAAGCAGTCCAAGCATTTTAGTAATAAACATAAATATTACTGGTTAAAGTTCTCCGCTTACTATTACTTCCGTAGATTATCTTACAGCAAAGCCCTAGAATTATATCAGCAGGCAAGTAGTTACCTAGATAGCAATATCGATTCTCGTATAGAAGAAGAAAGCGACTTACATTATATGATTGCTGTAACGGCCAGTCATATAAGAAAAATACACTTAGCATTGGTATATGCCAACAAATCTCTAGAATATTATCGCAGTATTTACAACTTAAAAAGAGCAGCAGAATGTCACATTATAATTGGTATATCTTTGCGTAGGATAAACGAATATAAGAAGTCATTGGAGAGTTATCAATTAGCATCTACCATTGCTAAGAGCATTCACAATAATAGGATTTATTCATTATCCATTCAAAACATGGGGAAACTGTACTCTGTAATGAATGACTCAAAGCAAGCAATCGAATATTATTTGAAAAGTTATGAATTACGTGCAGACTCTCCCCCAGAGAAACAAGTCATTCCAGTATCAAGTTTAATGAAAGAATATTATATAAAGAACGATCTGTTTAATGCTGAATACTGGTTAGATAAAGGCTTGCAAATAAGTAGTTCATTAAGTCCCGCAGATTCTATTTATGTGTATGAATTTAAAGTTTATAATAATTTGATTAAAGGATTTGGGGACTCATTTGAGGATTTAATTCTTAATAATGTACTTCCATTTTTAAAAGAAAAACAATTACATTATGAACAATATACTTATTTAAAAATACTCGCCAAGTATTACTATAATATTAGAAAATACAAGTTAGCCGCAAAGTATTTTGATTACGCAAGCATTGTAATTACAAATTCATATATGGAATAGGGGTATTTACTAATGAAGAAAATTGCTATTGTTTTTATGTTATCTATGCCTTTGATTTCCACCACTTTTGCAAGTGCAATAATTAATGTACCACTATTCAGTAAAAGCCAAGATATACTAGTGTACGTGAATGATGAACATCCCGACGATGAATCACCGATTATTAATGAAAATCTAGTTCTAGTGAATGATGAACATCCTGACTATATCGATGGTGAGCTAATATAATTTATGGATTTTAGATCAATAGATAGACAACAAGGGTCATAGAGAACTATGACCCTTGTTGTAAAAAGTTATCTTTTCTTATAGATTTTAAAAACTGCTATCTATCTGTTAATGGAATATCATCATAATCTTCAACGTCCAATTCATAGACTTCATCTGTTGCTACACTATTTAATATACCGTATACTCCTGTCTCAACTGCCTTTGTTAATTGTCCCAGTTTCTTTTGACCATAGCTTTGTGTTTGGCCGGTAATTTCAAATAAAACAGCACCACTGCCATTTAGCGCAAAGGACCCGAGTGCTGTTCCTGGTAAATCCAAGTCTTGAGGATACAACGATATATTTCCAAATGGTGAATTACCCATTTGCTGTAATGCATCGTATGCAGCAACATTTAATTGTTTGGATAAATCAACATTATAAACATCCGCATATTCACGATACTTCTCCCCTTCTGACGTACTAGGATGTGGGACAAATACGCCAGACAGCGATAATGTAACTGGATCATCTGTGCCATCAATGACATATTCACCTTGGTGGTGTAAATCTACAAAAACATCAACTGTACCAAATTGGTCCTGCAAATCTTTATAAACATCTCGAATGGTTTGTGATTCTGGTGTAATAAACCACCCTGGTGCTGAAGAATTATTAGGGAAATCCTTCGGTTGTGGTACATAGTCTAGGTCGGGATTAAAGTCACGATTCACATCAAAACCAGGATTCGATTTATAATCCCAATATTGATTAATGTATGTGTAGTAATTCCAGGAAGGTGCTACACCTTCCAATTGGGGGAATTGTTCTACCACTTCCTCCCATGTCATTTCGTTCCCGCGACGATTTAATTCAGTTGCATCCGGATTAACCATTGGCATTGCTACAATTGTCAATTCCTCCCTAAGCTGTCTCATTTCTGGGGAGTTATTTTTTCCAATTTCTTTAATGATATTTAATAACGCTTTAGTACCAACTTTTTCATTTCCATGAATTTCACTTTGGATTAATACCACTTTATCCCCTGACCCAATCGTCGCCTTATAAATTTCGCGGCCATGATTGGAATAACCTGCTACATCTACCACAACATTACCATTACTTGTTTGTTCAATTTGATTAAGCGTTCTGGTTAACTCATCATGGCTAATAAATCCTGAAATAGATGGTTTTCTAATATCCAACGGATCTGCGGAAACAACAGAAGAATCAACTATCGGAGTTAATATCCCTGTACCTAATATAAATGCCCCTCCTAGCAATGCAATCTTTCTTCTTCTCTTCATCAAAACGCCTCCATAATTTATTTTTTTCATTATTAGAAGAACTATTCCTTGTGTGTATATCGATTTCCTTCTAAATAATTAAAAATGAACCTATTGTACGCTTCATTTTCTGCATATTGTTACATCCTACCTAACACCCCTTAACAGATTAGGTTTATGGAACCTATATGAAAGTACTAGTTATTGAGATAGTTTAGTTGCTAGGAATTATTGAAGATGGTTTATAACGCTGTAAGGTTCGTTTCCAAAGGTCTCCTCCAATTAATCGTTCATTCTATTCTTCTTATCTCTTGATGATTATTTTGTATTTAAATAACCAGATAAAAACTAGACAGAGTTGTGCTCAATAACTTTAGAGTCGAGGAACCTTAAATCATCAATACTAAAGGCAAATAAAGAAAGGAAAGAGATGATTCGGCCAATTTGCTGTGACATCGACTTTATGGTTTTTCTTAACCTGGTTTCCAACTTATCTCGTTGAGTATAGAGGAATAGACTTTGGAAAAACCGGTTTCTTATCAGCATTACCTTTTTTAGCAGCCTTTGTAGGTGTATTGAGTTCCGGATTTCTCTCTGATTTTCTTGTGAAAAAAGGTTTTTCTGACAGTGTAGCACGAAAAGCACCAGTTATCACTGGTCTACTATTGGCGACATCCATAGTTGGTGCAAACTACGTTGAAAGTACGAACTTAGTAATAATGTTTATGTGCATTGCCTTTTTCGGAAACGGCTTTGCCTCAATTACCTGGGTATTTGTATCATTATTAGCACCGAAACGGCTTATAGGTATAGCGGGAGGTGTGTTTAACTTTATCGGTAATACATCATCAATTATTATTCCTATAATTATCGGATTCTTGGCAAAAGGGGGAAATTTCGCACCAGCACTTACTCTTATCGCCTGTGTTACTCTGATAGGAGCATTATCTTACATCTTTTTAGTAGGAAAAATTGAGCGTATCGAGGTTAAAGAGGCGAACTAAATCAATCTGTACAAATAAAAAGAGATTATTCTTTTGCTCTAAAGTCAAATATGTTAGCATTGAGTCTCATTTTCAAAGTTTATGTAGCCCGTTGTACAATCAGCGAATTTAATGAAGTAAAGAAAAACCCCAATTTCTCCGCACAAAATTGAGAGATTGGGGTTTTCTTAATATGGATTTTTTTATTCGATTTTTGTTATATCACTGAATCAAGAGAAGATTATTGTCAGGACCTTTTGTTCACATGGCTCCCAATTCGAGACTTTCCTCTCATCTTTTCAAATCATGAAGGATTCTCCCCTCTCAACCTTGAAATAACTTAGTGTAAAACATTATCTAAGGAGGATGACAGATAATCTTATCAGCCGAACAAACAGAGAAGTTGCTTCCCGTATCAATGGAACCTGAGCGCATTCAGTAAATCCTTTCAGAAACAGCGAACGCAAAAGCCCTTATCCACAGGTTCAAAAAGCCTATTATGATGTAGAAAAAGACGCGCAGATTATCTCTCAGTACTACCAAAACATTAATTTTCAGCAGTCAGACATCCTGGACTCTATCCGTCAATCTACTATTATGGATTCTGGGATAGAACCTTATTGGGTTTGCGTTCCTATAGCAATAACTATCAGACTATGTGTAGTTTACAGTATATTCTTGTAACTAGTATTGTAATATATCAAACACATAGAACAATTTTTTAAAAAAGGGGGATATTATTTCAGATTCTATTATAGGGATTAATCGAAAAACACTCCAAACTGTTACTACTAGCATAATATGAAATATCTTTTAAACTTTAAACTAGTATTTAAGGAGGATATTATGGAAGCTATTAGGAAAAATGATATTTGGAAAAAATTAATGTGTTTTGCTGCAGTATTACTCATAATGCTGAGTCCAGTAAGTGAAGTATTTGCTCAAACTGAACGAGATTGGATGACCAACGAAGAATTTCTCCAAAGGCTAGCCGAAATTGAAATGGATAGTTCCGGAAAAGTTGAAGTTAACGTCGCCGGTCATTCGTCACAAGGAACTGAAATAATGTCTGCCCGTGTGGGTACAGGTGATCAAGTGGTGCTAATCAATAGTAGCATACATGGTAATGAAAAGAGTGGCGGCGAGGCAATTCTAGAAATATTAGACTTCCTCGGAACTAGCGATAGCTCCTTCGCCCAATCTATTCGTGATGAGGTTACTATAGTTACCATTCCACGTTTAAACGTTGATGGTCTCGAGATACCCCAAAGAGAGAATATCTTTTCGTGGGATGAAGTTGTTTCTGCCTACCCACATCTAGCCGGTGCTCCTCCCGCCTGGAACTATAGTCAGAGGAATCGCGGCTTTGATATCAATCGTGATTTTAACGCTGATTTAGACTACCAAGTAGTACCGGAAGATTTACCTGGAAACACTCTTGAACCTGGTTTTTTCATAACTAAAGAAGCTCAACTTCTTAGAGACCTTTACGTAGAGTTGCGGGATGAGTTTGGAGAAGTCGAACTTTTTGTGGACCTTCATCACATGGGGACCCCAGTACTTAATAAAACAGGTGAGAATGTTACAATTGCAATAGACTACCCACCGTTAGGACCAGAAGATAGCACAAAATATGATGATTATCCAAAATTGGATCAGGACAAGTCCAAACGTTATGCGCTAGCTGCTGCTCTTGGTGTAGAGGAATTATCAGATAAAGAGGAGACTGGTGTATCTCAGTATATACACTTTCAAGAGCGTGATTACCCTGGACAAGCTAGATCCGCATTTGCTCTTAATGGGTCAGCAACTGTCCTATTCGAAATGCCTGGCCAACAACCTCGATTTGGCTATGATCAAGAACTAGTAGATCGTGTAGAAAACGGATTATGGGGGATGATTTCTCACATGGCAGATGGTTCTATCGACGATCTGAATGGTGATGATTTTCTTACAGAAGTACCTAAGTATTGGACAGACAATGTAACTGACATGAGCGATGTTTTAAAGCGCTTTACAGAAGAGGGTCAATTTGAGAATGCTAGAGATGCTCGTTTATTGGCGAATCATTTAAATACTCTAAGTGTTTTTGAAGAAAAAGAAAATAGTAAGAAAATGGTCGAGCATTTAGAAAAATTTAAAGGTTTACTTGATGCTCAGAGAGAGAAACAAGTAGTATCAAATGAAGCTTATAATAGACTCAATAGTGACTCCAACATGTTAATTGAAAGATGGGCGAAAAAGCAATAGTTTAATAGATTAGATTAACAGCTTACCCATTTGTGCCAATTTATCCTTGACGCAAATGGGTAGTCTTAATACCCCCCTCATGAAAATTTTACTCTTCTTGCTGCCATAATATAACGTTCTTCCTAATACAACCCAAGCTTATATAAAATTTAAAGAACAGGTGGTTGCAAACATGACAATCTAATAAATTTCCACTGTTATTAAACGTTATTTACATCTTATTAAGAAAAGTAATGAACATAATTTCTTCCTCAAACGTGGTAAAATCAAGTTGGTATTATAAGTATTTAAAGGGAGTTTTATGGTTTTTAACCATGGTTTTAAAATTGGAGATAAAGTGACCCAAACTGAAATTGATAAAGTATTTGATAATTATGCCTGGAATGAAATACTCTTCCTCAAAACTACTAAGTAAAGCAAATGTTGACGGGATTGAGATATAGTTAAGCATTTTTCATAGGAATAACTTTTTTACCACAAAAGATAAGTTACTTATAATTGATTCACTGAATAGATCGTTACAACTAAATGATGAAGACAGAACAAAAATTGCGTTAGAGAATGTCTTAGATGTCTATATAGATTAACCCCTTAATCTTTAATGATTTTTATAATATCCAATATCTTGATTAGCTAATAGATCATAATTCAAAATTCATGTTCTTTTCCTGACTTTATTGAATGTTTTACTGAAGTGTACAGAAAGGTAAAAGAGCTGGAGATAGCAAACATAAATACAGGTTTACATTTATACATAAAACTGTATTTATTGAATTGCCCTCTTTCCATTCAATTATAAAAAATCTGAATTTCTACTACAGCCCCCCTGTAAATGAGCATCTATTCCATTTTATAGTGCAGTTTAAAATCTATTTAAGTATTATTTTGGCTTTATTCACCATTACGACTCGACTTTTTAAGGTTTGTACTAAAGCAGAAATGAAATTATATTCTTCGCTTAACATTTTTGAGTTCTACTTTACTATGGGGAATGCTTGGCATACTGACCATACTGAAACTTAAATCTTGTTCAGGAATTTCGTATTCCATTTGGTTTGTTAAAAAATCAAGACTCACCTTCATGACTTCAATGGTGACCCATTCACCGGCACAGCGATGTCCCATAAAATAATCGCCACCACCTTGCGGAATAAAACTGAAGGGACTTCCTTCCCATTTGGAAAACCTATCCGGATTAAATACATCAGGATTTTCCCAAATTTTAGGGTCATGATTCGTGCCATAAACATCAAGCAAAGTTAATGTACCCTCTTCAAATTTATAGCCCTTCCAAATGAAATCTTTTTTTACCAGTGCCACTACAAACGGAAAAAACGGATAAGACCGGCGAACTTCCTGTACAAACATCTGAGTATACTTTTCTTCTCGGGTTTCAAGTTTCTTCCTTTCTTCTGGATAGTGATATACTGCCAGTGCTATAAAATTGATAAATATAGCAATCGCAACAATCGGTCTTAGAATGTTGATTACTTCCACAGCAGCGGTCTCGGTATCCAGAAGATTCCCTTCCAAATCACGATGCCAGGAAAATTTGTGTAATGCCGTATTTTCAGGGGGGGTCACTTTCCCATCACGAACCCTATCAATGAGTTCTCCAATCCACTGTTCTACCCGATTCCGTGCATTTCTCCCCAGCCAATGAGCCGGTCCAACTGCAGCTGCCGACTCGAACATCGCTCCCAAATCTTTTGTCAATCCCTTAATTTCGTTTTCTTCAACCGGTACACCTGCCCACTGGCAGGCTGTCTTACACATAATTTCCTTTGCTTCTTCATAAAGAATAACTTTATTCATATTTTTCCATTTATCCAGTGCTATCTCCCACTGTTTTTCTGTAATGCTGGTTAATTTTTCAAGTCCATCAGGAGACATGATGGACATAAACATTTCCTTCCGATATTTATGGGCCTGTCCATCTAATCCCTGAACACCATTCTTGCCAAACAATGTTTGCACTGCACGATTTGGTGCTGCATCTTTTCTTTTGAATTTCTCTGTGTCATAAAAAATTTCTGCAGCTTCCAGTCCCCCCATGCAGATCGCTTTTTTTCCAAGTAACCGAGTCTCGAAAACATCAGAATTAAAACTTTTACGTCTGTTCAAAATGTACATATATCCTTCTCTCATAAGGCTAAAGCTATGGTCTATTCCTTCTTCTATAGGCATCTTATTTGTATTTGACATATAATTCATCTCCATTTTTTAATGGGTAATATCCTTCTTCTTTTTTAATTATTCCCTGTTTACTCTCAAAAAAACTAGGATTTACTCATAAACAGACCTCAACAAAGCCTATATATAAGTGGCAATCACTATTCTTAGGGTCAACATATATGAAAGAAGCATATGGATTGTTATATGAAGTTGAAAACGCCTTGTGTTATATAATTGATTGAAAAATGACAAGTGAATACGGGATTGATTAGTTGATACAAGATCCCTTATCAAGAGTTATCAATCCTACAAGAAACATTTTTCTTCTTTCTATTTTCATGAGCTGATTTCTCTTTTAAATGGATATCCATGCTTAAAACAACTATTTTCCCCATTAGCAATTGTTCAATTGCAAATACCATTTCGATTAGAAACAAGATCGTTTATTGTAAATTAATACCCTCTGAAGAATTTTGGGGAGTTAACTGAAGCGTACAAGGTGGTGGAAGGTATAGGGGTAGAAAAATGACGTTCTAAAATACAGGTTTACATATATACATAAATATGTATTTACATTTTTACAAAATGTCCTTTAAGACTTTTCTTTAGAATCCAGCATTAATTGAACGATACCCCCAAAAAAATAAGAATCGAATGTTATGAGGAATATAAAGTGTGGAATACACTTAATGTACGAGCAAGAATATCAAATATTGAGAGGAGTTATTAACATATGGCTAAGAACAATAATGGTAAGATGTCTCGTGAGCAAGCAGGAGAAAAAGGTGGAAAAGCAACCTCAAGAAATCATGATCAAGAGTTTTATGAAGAAATCGGTAAAAAAGGTGGAGAAGCAACCGCCAAGAACCATGATCAAGAGTTTTATGAGGAAATCGGTCAAAAGGGCGGAGAGGCAAGAACACGCCAGCGAAAAAATAACAAATCATCATGATGACATACAGTTTGCATGAGAAAAAGGAAAGGGAGATTCCCTTTCCTTTTGGTTTTGTTAAGTTAAATTGTTTCTTACCCTACAGTAAGAATAAGATTAGACAGAATCAATCTTCTGGAATCGAAACCCTTTTTTGATGGTCGTACAGTAGACTATCCAATATTAGAAAGAGGACATTTACCGAAATGAATAAATTGGATGTAGATAGCCAATTAAAGGACAGAATCATTGCAGCGTTTTATTGAGAGGTATAACAGGAGATGGCGTTTTCTCGAAAAATATAAAATTTTCCATCTTTCCTTTTTTCCAAACGGTAAATTTAATTTCTCCCTTTCTCCCCTTAAAATAAAATAAAATAAAAATAAAGAAATTAGGAAAGATGGATATAAAAATAGCGTGGAGATTTATTTTATTAATCAATTATTCTGTACCCGTATAAAACTCCTAAAACTTCATACATACAGGTGTTCTTTACTTAGTTTTTTTTCATCTAATGAGGCTGGGATAAAACCCTATTAATAAATAAACCGCATGGAATCGAATTTAAAAACCTTGATTTCAAACGTTTTATTTTCACGATTTGTACTAAAATCAATTAGTTTTCAACTTATGTCCGAGCCTTATTGTTTTTCATATCTTCTCGGTGAGGTTTCTTTTAGTTCAAAAAAGTTTAGCATAGTTAAACAAAGTCCTTCATATATTTAAATGAATTTTAACCTTTTCTTCCCTTTTCTAGTATGTCTTCAACATATTCCTTTAAATCATCATTATTTTTACAAAACATAGGGATACAACTCCTTTAAAGCCTTTAGTTATTGAATATCATGCACTTGAAAAGAGGTTTTTATACATGAAAATAGAAATTGAAATCAAGGATGAAACTTATGAAAAGATAAAGAATATGGTTGACTGGATTAATTTAGATAATTCATTTCGCGGAAAAAGTGATACTCCAGAAGCCAAAATTGAGGATTTTATAAAAGGTGCAGCAATTTCTAAATTATTGGATCTAGAAACATTGTCCCCTTTACTAAATTCTAGGGAAGTGGAGAGTTTAGAAATTAAAAATCGATTTAAAGACATTGCTAAAGAAAAGAAAATTAAACAAGTTGATATTTGTGAAAAAACTGGACTTAAAAAGGCGAACCTTAGTTTGATCTTTAACAATGAAAAAACTTTAAGAGCTGACACTTTTTTTGCTATTTGGCTGATATTAGGTTGTCCACCTATTCACGAATGTTTATATATTAAAAAAGCCGACTGAAATTATAAATATCTTTAGATAAAACGAGTGGAAACTCGTTTTTTTTATTTTTTTGGAATAGTACAAGTCGCCACTGCCATACGTTTAACTATACTAAATAAAATAAGGTAAAAGTTTCTAGTGATTAAACTTCAAGAGTTTTTTAAACTCTAGTCGTTTGGTTAGGTAGTGGTTTTATTGTAGAACAGCATTTGAGTCGTTTAATGATTTGAAAGTAACACCAAAAAACAAAACTTGGAAGATTGGAAAAGAACAAGGAAAGGAGTTATCGAGCAATGAGCGTGGGATCTTACCTAAAGAGCAAGCTCAGATGGTTAACTATATCCCTCTTTCAACAAATGATGATTTTTTATCCGTAGCCAAAAAAAGGAAGTGATACATCAAAAACTAGAAGGAAAACCCAATCATCCCTTAAGGTTTTTCAAGGGTGGTGGCTCGCTCCCTTTTAGAATTGAAGGGGGGTGTTGCCAATGGCAGTATACGATACAGTATATCTGATGATTTCTTTCGGAATGCTAATCGTAGCAATCCTGTCATTTCACAATAAAAAATAACCACCCTAGCCTAGCGGGCTAATTTAAGGTGGTTATTTTATCACTTGAATTAGTGAGTCGCCCCCCTGATGGGCTATTGCACTATTACCGTTAGTGTGTCAGCACTAGCGGTAATTTTATTATATGCATTTCTACCTTTTATAGGTTATTTGAGGTAAAAAAACAAGGTGTTTGTGTTATTTAAAATTGATAATTATAATGCAGATTGATCATTTTAATTCGACAAGTACAACATTAATATTTTAAAGTATCTGATCTGAAGCGTAGTGCATTAGAATTTTTCCAGTATTTTGTTAAACTGGTTGGGACAAAAACATTTTCTTCTTTTTCTCTTAATTACAGAAAATAAACGATTAGATGCTATCTTGCACCTGTTTTAGTCGATATCTTGCATGTAGGTTTACCACCAACAATATTTCTTGAAATTTTGTTCGCTAAATGAATTTTTAACCTAAAAAAGTCAAATTCCCGTACGTTAAGGATTCCCCTTCAATTACGGTACACGAACCACATTCTCCTTTTCCACAACATTCTTTACTACCTGTTAAATCAAAGGAATTACGCAGTGTATCTACGTTGGTGGACATGTGACAGAAATTGCTTCTCCATTTACTTTAAAACGAATAGTTTTCAACATACTAACCCCCATTAGCGATTGAAGGAATACGTTTTAATAGCCTTTTAATCGATTTATTCGCTTCAAGTAGGACAATATCTTTGTCTATTGTTTTAACATTGCCATTTTCCATGACAATCTTACCGTTAATGATGTTGGATGAACATCAGCTCTTGTAGCGGAATAAACGATTCTTGAAATAGGATCCATATCATGGATAGGTATGAAAGTTATACAAATCCAATATTGCTAGATCCGCCATTTTACCGACTTCAAACTGCCGATTTCATCATCAAGCCCAACCGCTTTCTCCCCTCCGATTGATGTGGAAAACCGTCCGAACTATAATACATTTTTACATGTATTTACAAGTTTTAATAAATAATGAACAGATTTCAAAAGCTTGATTGTGAATGTATTTCGTAAAGATAATTAAAATAATGTTGACCTGGATCCTATCCCCTTTGCTGCATTAACCCTGCTACCATTCGAATGGTAGTTGTTTTACCAGCCCCATTTGGTCCGATTAGTTATCGCCGCTATAATTATTTTCCCAAATAAAAAAAGCCCCATAGGGACTTGGATTTCATTATGTAAATAGGTGGGCTGCCAGGGAGAATTCAAACAGTGATACACCGAATTAAATCCCGATAGCTACCCGCTTGTCTTTAGTTCAAAAATGGCTCCACAGGTAGGATTCGAACCTACGACCGATCGGTTAACAGCCGATTGCTCTACCACTGAGCTACTGTGGAATAAAAATACGCGCCCTAGAGGATTCGAACCTCTGACCCACAGCTTAGAAGGCTGTTGCTCTATCCTGCTGAGCTAAGGGCACAAACATAAATAATATATTAACATACTTGTGTATCGGTTTTCCAATCACGTACTAATTAATATGTGATGGGCCTGAGTGGACTCGAACCACCGACCTCACGCTTATCAGGCGTGCGCTCTAACCAGCTGAGCTACAGGCCCAAATAATAAATTATTTGGAGCGGGTGAAGGGAATCGAACCCTCATCATCAGCTTGGAAGGCTGAGGTTTTACCACTAAACTACACCCGCAAATTATATAAAATATTCTATATAAGATGGTGGCTCGGGACGGAATCGAACCGCCGACACAAGGATTTTCAGTCCTTTGCTCTACCGACTGAGCTACCGAGCCAATTAAATTCCTAATATGTATGGAGGAGGTAGAGGGATTCGAACCCCCGCGCGGTTTGACCCGCCTGTCGGTTTTCAAGACCGATCCCTTCAGCCAGACTTGGGTATACCTCCACATTATGATAGAAGCTAAAAGTGGACCCTGCAGGACTCGAACCTGCGACCGATCGGTTATGAGCCGATAGCTCTAACCAACTGAGCTAAGGGTCCCTTATGTAAAAAATGGGGCGACCGGTGGGAATTGAACCCACGAATGCCGGAGCCACAATCCGGTGCGTTAACCCCTTCGCCACGACTGCCATCTTATAACTATATATTTTGGTAGCGGTGGAGGGGATCGAACCCACGACCTCACGGGTATGAACCGTACGCTCTAGCCAGCTGAGCTACACCGCCAATTTTAAAAATGGAGCCTAGCGGGATCGAACCGCTGACCTCCTGCGTGCAAGGCAGGCGCTCTCCCAGCTGAGCTAAGGCCCCGTAATGGAAATAATGGTCGGGAAGACAGGATTTGAACCTGCGACCCCTTGGTCCCAAACCAAGTGCTCTACCAAGCTGAGCTACTTCCCGAAAAGTATGGCGCGCCCGAGAGGAGTCGAACCCCTAACCTCTTGATCCGTAGTCAAACGCTCTATCCAATTGAGCTACGGGCGCATATGGTGCCGAGGACCGGAATCGAACCGGTACGGTAGTCACCTACCGCAGGATTTTAAGTCCTGTGCGTCTGCCAGTTCCGCCACCCCGGCAAGGGCTTGGAGCGGAAGACGGGATTCGAACCCGCGACCCCCACCTTGGCAAGGTGGTGTTCTACCACTGAACTACTTCCGCTTAAGGCATATTTAAATGGTGCGGGTGAAGGGACTTGAACCCCCACGTCCGAAGACACTAGATCCTAAGTCTAGCGCGTCTGCCAATTCCGCCACACCCGCAAAATTTTGGTGAGCCATGAAGGATTCGAACCTTCGACCCTTTGATTAAAAGTCAAATGCTCTACCGACTGAGCTAATGGCTCGTGGTGAAAATGCTTTATGTTTTTTTAAAGCGGACCTTTTTTAAAAAGGCTCTTTAAAAAATGGCTGGGCTACTAGGATTCGAACCTAGGATACACGGGATCAAAACCCGATGCCTTACCGCTTGGCTATAGCCCAACAATAAAATGGTGGAGGGGGGCAGATTCGAACTGCCGAACCCTGAGGGAGCGGATTTACAGTCCGCCGCGTTTAGCCACTTCGCTACCCCTCCATACTTAACTATAGGGTATATTTTTATTCATAAGGCAATGGTGCCGGCCAGAGGACTTGAACCCCCAACCTACTGATTACAAGTCAGTTGCTCTACCAATTGAGCTAGGCCGGCATATGGCGGTTCGGACGGGACTCGAACCCGCGACCTCCTGCGTGACAGGCAGGCATTCTAACCAACTGAACTACCGGACCATATATAAAAGAATGAATTGGTTGCGGGGGCAGGATTTGAACCTACGACCTTTGGGTTATGAGCCCAACGAGCTACCAGACTGCTCCACCCCGCGACGATATGAAAAATTATGGTGGAGGATGCAGGGCTCGAACCTGCGACCCCCTGCTTGTAAGGCAGGTGCTCTCCCAGCTGAGCTAATCCTCCATAATGGTGACCCGTACGGGATTCGAACCCGTGATACCGCCGTGAAAGGGCGGTGTCTTAACCGCTTGACCAACGGGCCAGTTAAACTTTTACAAATAAATAGCTCCACAGCTAGACTTCAAATTATCAGCAATCGACGAACTGCCGATGCTTTACCATTGAAGTACTGTAAAGCGATTAGAAATAAAACGTTTGCCTGGCGGCGTCCTACTCTTGCAGGGACAAAGTCCCAACTACCATCGGCGCTGAAGAGCTTAACTGCTGTGTTCGGGATGGGAACAGGTGTGACCTCTTCGCTATTACTACCAGACAACTATATTTAGGTTTGTACCCTAAAAACTAAATAAGAGTAATGTTCAACGACAATCAAATAAGAATTTAGTTAAGTCCTCGATCGATTAGTATCCGTAAGCTCCACGTGTCACCACGCTTCCACACCGAACCTATCAACCTCATCGTCTCTGAGGGATCTTACTCACTCGAAGTGATGGGAAGTCTCATCTTGAGGGGGGCTTCATGCTTAGATGCTTTCAGCACTTATCCTTTCCACACGTAGCTACCCAGCGATGCTCCTGGCGGAACAACTGGTACACCAGCGGTGTGTCCATCCCGGTCCTCTCGTACTAAGGACAGCTCCTCTCAAACTTCCAACGCCCACGACGGATAGGGACCGAACTGTCTCACGACGTTCTGAACCCAGCTCGCGTACCGCTTTAATGGGCGAACAGCCCAACCCTTGGGACCGACTACAGCCCCAGGATGCGATGAGCCGACATCGAGGTGCCAAACCTCCCCGTCGATGTGAACTCTTGGGGGAGATAAGCCTGTTATCCCCGGGGTAGCTTTTATCCGTTGAGCGATGGCCCTTCCATGCGGAACCACCGGATCACTAAGCCCGACTTTCGTCCCTGCTCGACTTGTAGGTCTCGCAGTCAAGCTCCCTTCTGCCTTTACACTCTACGAATGATTTCCAACCATTCTGAGGGAACCTTTGGGCGCCTCCGTTACTCTTTGGGAGGCGACCGCCCCAGTCAAACTGCCCGCCTGACACTGTCTCCGAACCGGATCACGGTCCTGGGTTAGAAGGTTCATACAACTAGGGTGGTATCCCACGGGCGCCTCCACGTAAGCTAGCGCTCACGCTTCAACGGCTCCCACCTATCCTGTACAAGCTGCACAAACATTCAATATCAGGCTACAGTAAAGCTCCACGGGGTCTTTCCGTCCTGTCGCGGGTAATGCGCATCTTCACGCATAGTATAATTTCACCGGGTCTCTCGTTGAGACAGTGCCCAAGTCGTTGCACCTTTCGTGCGGGTCGGAACTTACCCGACAAGGAATTTCGCTACCTTAGGACCGTTATAGTTACGGCCGCCGTTTACTGGGGCTTCGGTTCTATGCTTCGCACCGAAGTGCTAACATTTCCCCTTAACCTTCCAGCACCGGGCAGGTGTCAGCCCCTATACTTCGCCTTTCGGCTTCGCAGAGACCTGTGTTTTTGCTAAACAGTCGCTTGGGCCTATTCACTGCGGCTCCATGTTAATGAAGCACCCCTTCTCCCGAAGTTACGGGGTCATTTTGCCGAGTTCCTTAACGAGAGTTCTCCCGCTCACCTTAGGATTCTCTCCTCGCCTACCTGTGTCGGTTTGCGGTACGGGCACCTATGATCTAACTAGAGGCTTTTCTTGGCAGTGTGAAATCAGGAACTTCGGTACTAATTTCCCTCCCCATCACAGCTTGAAATTGTTGAACGGATTTGCCTATCCAACTTTCTCACTGCTTGGGCGCACACATCCATCGGTGCGCATTCCTTATCCTACTGCGTCCCCCCATCGCTCAAACAATCATGAGGTGGTACAGGAATATCAACCTGTTGTCCATCGCCTACGCCTTTCGGCCTCGGCTTAGGTCCCGACTAACCCTGAGAGGACGAGCCTTCCTCAGGAAACCTTAGGCATTCGGTGAAAGAGATTCTCACTCTTTTTTCGCTACTCATACCGGCATTCTCACTTCTAAGCGCTCCACCAGTCCTCACGGTCTGACTTCACAGCACTTAGAACGCTCTCCTACCATTGTTCGAAGAACAATCCGCAGCTTCGGTGATACGTTTAGCCCCGGTACATTTTCGGCGCAGAGTCACTCGACCAGTGAGCTATTACGCACTCTTTAAATGATGGCTGCTTCTGAGCCAACATCCTGGTTGTCTGGGCAACTCCACATCCTTTTCCACTTAACGTATACTTTGGGACCTTAGCTGGCGGTCTGGGCTGTTTCCCTTTCGACTATGAACCTTATCACCCATAGTCTGACTCCCAAGCTGAAGTAATTGGCATTCGGAGTTTGACTGAATTCGGTAACCCGGTGAGGGCCCCTAGTTCAATCAGTGCTCTACCTCCAATACTCATTGCTTGAGGCTAGCCCTAAAGCTATTTCGGAGAGAACCAGCTATCTCCGTGTTCGATTGGCATTTCACCCCTACCCACACCTCATCCCCGCATTTTTCAACATACGTGGGTTCGGGCCTCCAGTCAGTGTTACCTGACCTTCACCCTGGACATGGGTAGATCACACGGTTTCGGGTCTACGACCGCATACTATAAACGCCCTATTCAGACTCGCTTTCGCTGCGGCTCCGTGTCTTCCACTTAACCTTGCATACGATCGTAACTCGCCGGTCCATTCTACAAAAGGTACGCCGTCACCCATTAACGGGCTTCGACTACTTGTAGGCACACGGTTTCAGGTACTATTTCACTCCCCTTCCGGGGTGCTTTTCACCTTTCCCTCACGGTACTGGTTCACTATCGGTCACTAGGGAGTATTTAGCCTTGGGAGATGGTCCTCCCGGATTCCGACGGAATTTCTCGTGTTCCGCCGTACTCAGGATACACTCCGGAGAGAATTCCTTTTCGACTACAGGGCTGTTACCCGCTATGGCTGACCTTTCCAGATCGATTCGTCTAAAGAATTCTTTTGTAACTCCAAAGGAGTGTCCTACAACCCCAGAAAGCAAGCTTTCTGGTTTGGGCTAATTCCGTTTCGCTCGCCGCTACTCAGGAAATCGCATTTGCTTTCTCTTCCTCCAGGTACTGAGATGTTTCAGTTCCCCGGGTCTGCCTCCATTATCCTATGTATTCAGATAATGGTACTGTCCCATTACGAACAGCGGGTTTCCCCATTCGGAAATCCTCGGATCAAAGTTTACGTACAACTCCCCGAGGCATATCGGTGTTAGTCCCGTCCTTCATCGGCTCCTAGTGCCAAGGCATCCACCGTGCGCCCTTATTCACTTAACTAAGTTAGTAAATAAGCGTACTAATTTATTAGCCTTGCTTTAATTTTTAAAATTGATGTCGTTGTTACTCTTATTTAGTTTTCAAGGTACAAGCTTCCACAGGATGTGGTGACTTCTGTGTTCGTCACAGGACGTGACGGTTCTTAACAGAAAATCCTTATCCTTTGAGAGATTTGCTCTCTCAAAACTGAACCAAACAACCATGTATGTCCTTACTATCTTAAAGAATAGCGTTCCGAATATTCCTTAGAAAGGAGGTGATCCAGCCGCACCTTCCGATACGGCTACCTTGTTACGACTTCACCCCAATCATTGGTCCCACCTTCGGCGGCTGGCTCGCATATTGCGTTACCTCACCGACTTCGGGTGTTACCGACTCTCGTGGTGTGACGGGCGGTGTGTACAAGGCCCGGGAACGTATTCACCGCGGCATGCTGATCCGCGATTACTAGCGATTCCGGCTTCATGTAGGCGAGTTGCAGCCTACAATCCGAACTGAGAATGGTTTTATGGGATTTGCTTGACCTCGCGGTTTTGCAGCCCTTTGTTCCATCCATTGTAGCACGTGTGTAGCCCAGGTCATAAGGGGCATGATGATTTGACGTCATCCCCACCTTCCTCCGGTTTGTCACCGGCAGTCACCTTAGAGTGCCCAACTAAATGCTGGCAACTAAGATCAAGGGTTGCGCTCGTTGCGGGACTTAACCCAACATCTCACGACACGAGCTGACGACAACCATGCACCACCTGTCACTTTTGTCCCCGAAGGGAAATCCCTATCTCTAGGGAGGGCAAAAGGATGTCAAGACCTGGTAAGGTTCTTCGCGTTGCTTCGAATTAAACCACATGCTCCACCGCTTGTGCGGGCCCCCGTCAATTCTTTTGAGTTTCAGCCTTGCGGCCGTACTCCCCAGGCGGAGTGCTTAATGCGTTAACTTCAGCACTAAGGGGCGGAAACCCCCTAACACCTAGCACTCATCGTTTACGGCGTGGACTACCAGGGTATCTAATCCTGTTCGCTCCCCACGCTTTCGCTCCTCAGCGTCAGTTACAGACCAGAGAGTCGCCTTCGCCACTGGTGTTCCTCCACATCTCTACGCATTTCACCGCTACACGTGGAATTCCACTCTCCTCTTCTGTACTCAAGTCCTCCAGTTTCCAATGACCGTTCGTGGTTAAGCCACGAGATTTCACATCAGACTTAAAAGACCGCCTGCGAGCGCTTTACGCCCAATAATTCCGGACAACGCTTGCCACCTACGTATTACCGCGGCTGCTGGCACGTAGTTAGCCGTGGCTTTCTGGTTAGGTACCGTCAAGGTATGATCAGTTACTATCATACTTGTTCTTCCCTAACAACAGAGTTTTACGATCCGAAAACCTTCATCACTCACGCGGCGTTGCTCCGTCAGACTTTCGTCCATTGCGGAAGATTCCCTACTGCTGCCTCCCGTAGGAGTCTGGGCCGTGTCTCAGTCCCAGTGTGGCCGATCACCCTCTCAGGTCGGCTACGCATCGTCGCCTTGGTGAGCCATTACCCCACCAACTAGCTAATGCGCCGCGGGCCCATCTGTAAGTGACAGCTTGCGCCGCCTTTCATCTTCTCACCATGAGGTAAAAAGTATTATCCGGTATTAGCTCACGTTTCCGCGAGTTATCCCGATCTTACAGGTAGGTTGCCCACGTGTTACTCACCCGTCCGCCGCTCATTCCACAAGTATCTCCCCGAAGGGGTCAACTTGCTTCCTGCGCTCGACTTGCATGTATTAGGCACGCCGCCAGCGTTCGTCCTGAGCCAAGATCAAACTCTCCAATAAAGTGTTTGAGTAAAATTGACACCAATCAATTTTACGTAAGTCTTAGCTTCAAGAAGTGTTACCTTCTTGTTTTATTGAAAAGAAAACAAGTTTCTTTCCGTTGACATACTGGTTGTTTTGTTCAGTTTTCAAAGAGCAAATTTGTTAGTCGCTTTTAAAACAGCAACTCTATTAATATATCATATCACAATCTTCTATGTCAATAGTTTTTCACTATGTTACAAGAAGTATTTTTGCGATGGAATTACATTATATAATTTCCAAGAAGAAAAATCAACAAGTTTTTTGCTGTATTATGAAATAGGAGTTTCTCTAGTAAATGTTACTATTAATAATAACTTCGTTTTCAACAGCAAGAAGTATTCTACTATTAACCAATGAAGTCAAAGTCGAGAGATAGATGGTAAGTTATGTGAAGAGGTAGTGGAAATAAAGCAGAGCAGCAAGTACTCCTGTGTTAAGTAGTTTATAGGAAGTCTTGCAGGAGTACGTTATATTAATCATCTAACCCCAAATGCTCTCGAAATTCTCTACGAATTTGCGAAATCTCCTCATCTGACACAATTGCATACCACAATCCATCATCGAGTATTGCCCCATCGTATTCCATTTGAATCTCATCCATTGTGCCAATTGAAGAGCGGATCTTCGATTGGTAATCCCATATTTCGCCAAGTGTTAAGTCGGTTTGGACCGAATCGCCAAGGATATCTAGAATTTCTTCTATGCGTAAAATAGTGCTGAACTGAGAACCTTCTTTCATCATACTTTCAACAACCTCCCGCTGGCGTGCATCACGGCCAGCAATACCATGAGGGTCTTCTTTGCGCGTGCGCGTATATGCCAGTGCTTCTTCTCCATTTAGGATTTGTTCTCCCTCTGGAAAATGATAGATATGGTTATGGCTGCTAAATTCATATTCATTATCTACCAGAATGCCATCAAGTGCATCAACCAGCCTTTTAAAACCTTCCATATCCAAACTAACATAGTGATTAATTGGCACATTTAACAATTTCTCCACACTATCCACGGCCATCTTCGGACCCCCGTATGCATAGGCATGATTAATCTTTTCCATGGTTCCGTGGCCAACAATTTCCGCACGTGTATCCCGTGGAATGCTCATCATTTTTATCGACTCTTCGTTTGGATTCAACGTTATAAGCATCATCGTATCAGAGCGTCCTGAAATACCTTCGTCCGATCGCCCATCAATTCCCAAGACAAGTACTGACATCGGATCAACAGAGGAAATCTGTGTCTCATTTTTTTCCGATTCCTCAGTTGGGTTGTGTATTCGATTGACCGTTTCCGTCACCAGACTGAATAGGTACAAGGTATAGCCAATTACGCCAAGAAACAACACACCAATGACAAGTGCCGCAATCTTCATCGCCTTTTTCATGTCAAAACACCTTTCTGATTACTAAATTTTAAATAGCTCATTACCTTTGGGGGTTATAACTGGAGTAAGCTTGTTGGAATCCAGTGGGTTAACTTTCTTGTTGGTCTTTTTCGTCCATTTCATAATATGGAAAAACTCGAAGATACATGCGAGAAACTTAATTTATCAGTTCTCCTCTTATTTTCAGCGTTGTTCTTCGTTGAGTCATATTCATGTGACATGCAACATAAATTGAAGTGAGATTGGGGTCATGACCAATAAAACCATTCAATCAATAAAAGGGTGAAGGAGTAGCTGGAATGAAAAGATGTTTTGCCATCATACCGATTTTGCTCATTATAGCTCTTATGATAGGCTGTCAGAATCAAACCTCAACAACAGATACAGAGGAAACAAACTCTCAATCCAGCCAAAAGAAAGACGATGACAAAAAAACAGAACCTGACAAGACACAAGAAGAAGAGAAAAAACAAAAAGAACAGAAAGAACAGAAAGAACAACTGTTAGCAGAAGCTAAAGTTTTAGCCAAACATTATGATTATGAAAAAGCGGTCACACAATTAAAAGAATCAGTTGTCCCTGAGGATGAAGACATTCAAGCAGCTATTAATACATATGAAAAACAAATAGAAAATCTTGTGACATGGGAAGATAACGGCAAGATCTCTCATTTATTTGTGCACTCGTTGATTGTTGACACATCCAAGGCATTTGACGGAGATTATAAGGCCCAAGGCTATCACGATTACTTTGTGACCATTGATGAGTTTAAAAAGGTTTTAGAGCAACTTTATGAGGAAGGCTACGTCCTTGTTCTTCCCGATGATATTGCAAAGCTCAACAAAGATGGGGAAATGGTTTATCAGGATATTCGCTTACCTCTGGACAAAAAACCATTGGTCTTTTCTCAGGATGATACGAACTATTATGAATACATGGAAGGTGACGGATTTGCCAAAAATTTAACTGTGGATGATAGCGGAAATGTCACAAACACCTATGTAAATCAGAAAGGGGAAGAGGTTCAGGGAGCGTATGACATGGTTCCCATTGTGGATGATTTCGTTGACAAGCATCCTGATTTTTCCTACCAAGGGGCAAAAGGAATTATAGCAATAACCGGATATAACGGCGTGTTGGGATATCGAACGTCAGAGGATTCCTATGGCCCTGACAGTGATGAACCCAATTCAAACATCAAAGAGGATCAGGAGAAAGCGAAAAAAGTAGCGTATGCCATGAAGGAAGACGGATGGGCATTTGCAACCCATACATGGGGACACCTTGATGCAAAAGAAGTATCCTTGGAAAAATTAAAGACAGATCTAGCTAAATGGAGAAAAGAAGTGGAACCAATCGTCGGTTCTACTGACATCCTTATTTACCCTTATGGCAGTGATATTGGAGACTGGAGGGGGGAGTATTCTGATGATAAGTATGACTTTTTAAAAAGTCAAGGCATTGCTTATTATTCCAATGTCGATGGATCGACACCTTCCTGGTCCCAATTAGGGCCCGATTACTTTCGGCAAGCCCGTATGAATGTGGATGGCATACGTATGGATGAAGCGTTAACCGGATCAAACGATGTATTGGAACATTTTTTTGATGTTGAACCTGTTTATGACCCCGAGCGCCCGGAATAAGATCAGGCGTATAATGAACATTCATTTTAAAAAACCCGCTTTACTTAAAAGGCGGGTTTGTGACTAGATGATTTCAATGAACAGATTTTTAAACGATCACTCGCTGACTGTTCCGGAATCGGTATTATTTCCGGTATTGCTGGCGGAATCCGAGCTGTTTCTGATTCATTTCGGGGATCCATCTCAGATTCGGGGACTGCTCAAGCATCTGGTGGTGTTTATCGGTTAGTTTTGAAATTCATACATACAATTAATTATCGTTCAAAGCCATCAAATACCATATACTTGTGAGATACCTGCCAAATATAATTTATGAGATGAAAAGTCATTCCCTTGTTAAGAAAGTATCTCCAACTTGAGAGATTGAGGTGATGAATTTAAAAAATCTTAGTATATTGGAGGTTGTTTACTTTTTATTTATTGGATTAATGTGTGTGATGTTTTCTATTCCCATATTTTTTTACGAGAAAGAATCGGAAGAGTCAGATTCAGCCGCACCTATGGAAACAAGGAATAGTGAACTAACTCCGAAAGAAAATATTTCTATCAATGAAAGAGAACAAGAAAAAATAGAAGAATATGAATCCGTTGCATATATTACGATTGATGACGGCCCATCCGAATACACAGAAGAAATCATTGATCAATTGGACTCATATAATGCTAGTGGCACTTTCTTTTTTGTTGGGGAAAACATGGATTTATTAACGGATAAAATGATCAATAAGTTAAAAGATGGAAATCACAGTGTTGGGGCTCATTCGATGACACATCAAGCAATAAGACTTTATGACAATCAGCTTTTTGTGCAAGAAAACAAAGAGGCTTTCAGTATGTTAAGAGAAAAAGGATTCAATTCGGACCTTGTGCGGGCTCCCTATGGAAGCACATACCTTACAGATAAGCAGATTGGGGACATCAGAGATCAAAAATGGATTTTACTGGACTGGGATATTGATAGTCTCGATTGGGAATTTAGAGATGCGAATCAAACGTATAATCACATCATTGAACAGTTGAACAAGATAGAGGAAGGAAACTCGGAAACAATTGTTATTCTTTTACATGAAAGGCCAGAAACCGTTGATATTTTAAATAAATTAATTCCAGAATTACAAAATAGAAATTACCTATTAACTTCAGGAGAAGAAGTACCATTTGAAGAATTAATTTTTTAGAAGCTAATGGGGAATCATTTGCCTGATATAAAAAGAGCATCCCGTTAAAAATAGGGATCCATGGACGGAATCATACTACTTTTCTTCTAATATTTACAAACGTTTACAACGGACCTTGTACTGTCCAGTGTCCACCAGCTGACACACACACAGGAGGAAGTTAATAAAGAATGAACTAATCAATCCCCAGAATGATAACGTATATTCTGAGATTAGATGGGTTTTTAATATTTATATCCAATCATTTTTGGAACAATTGGAATCTGCCTAGTAAAAAAGCTACTTTCTACAGTTTGCTTTTAATTTTAAATGTCAGAACAAGTCCTAATTTACGCAGACCCAACATAAACATCCCTGCCATTAATTGATCAAATCCGGTGTTAAACAATGGAGGAAGTAAATTAAATTATTCAGTGTGGGTATGCAAAGGTTACGATAATTAATAAACCCTCGCAACTATCTTATATGCGCATACATTAATACCACGACATATATTTTGGAGGGGATATAGATGGATTATCCAGTTTTTAATTGCACTAAACCTAAATGTAGACCTTATTGCAATTGCGGCCCCGTTGTAAATGCGGATCAAACTGCAAATGTGGATCAAATTGTAAGTGCCATTGCTAGCTAGCCCAATAGTAAAAATTCATCGAACCCGATGCGCTACCCTTTAATAGATATTGTAAACTCAACAACATATAACCGTCGATTGCCAAATAAATAATAAGGAATCGGAAATTATCCCCCCGATTCCTTATATGGGGACTTGCAGAAGTCCAATAGGAATATATTTTTTAGACTGATTACTAAAATGTTCATCTCATCTAGTAATATGTAGGTTTCGATTTCTGTTATATTTTTAATTTTCCTTACCTATGTTTTTCAAAACTAAAGGGCACTTTAATGGAGCAATAAAAAAAGCCTAATTTCTTTGAATTTAATCGAGAAAGTTAGGCTTTTTAATTTTGAAATTTCCTTAACGTTGTAAATCCGCATTTTCCTGATGTTACCCCTATATGGCATATATAATTCTTTATGATTAGACTAGCTGTAAGTCTTTAGCTAATAATGGGTCGATGATGTTTCCTTGATCGACACTCAATCCCTTTTTGAGACCCGGAATCTGCTCTAAAGCTTGATCAACCCCACGATTGGCGATTTGTAATGCATAAGGCACTGTTACATTTGTTAATGCTGTTGTTGCCGTACGAGGAACAGACCCTGGAATATTGGCGACAGCATAATGTAATACACCATGTGCAATGTAGACCGGATCATCATGTGTGGTAACATGATTGACAGTTTCAAAGTTTCCTCCTTGGTCAATCGCAACATCAACGATAACAGAACCAGCCTTCATTTTCCTAACCATGTCCTCGGTAACAAGTTTTGGTGCCTTCCTACCAGGAATTAAAACTGATCCAATAACTAAATCTGATTGAATAACTGATTCCTCAATATTTACTGGGTTAGACATTAATGTTTGGACACTATTTCCAAATAAATCGTCTAGCTCTCTTAATCGATTCGCATTCAAATCTAGTATTGTCACATCAGCTCCGAGTCCTACGGCAATTTTAGCTGCATTAGTTCCAACAACACCACCGCCAATTATGGTTACTTTACCTTTAGGTACACCCGGAACACCAGCTAGTATAATGCCTTTTCCACCTTTCATCTTTTCTAAAAACTGAGCACCAATTTGCGTAGCCATACGTCCTGCAATTTCACTCATTGGGGTGAGTAAAGGCAGCTTACCTTGTTTATCTTCGACTGTTTCGTAGGCAATCGCTTTAATTTTCGAATCAATTAATGCCTTGGTTAAATCAGGTTCCGCAGCTAAATGTAAATACGTAAATAAAATCAAGTCCTCACGAAAATATTGGTATTCAGATTTTATTGGTTCTTTAACCTTTAAAAGTAAATCTGCTTGATTCCATACCTTTTTAGCTGTACTTTCTACCTTAGCTCCAAATTCCTTATACTCATCATCAGTAAATCCACTTCCAAAACCTGCACCAGTTTCGATGATTACTTCATGACCTTGCTGCACAAATGTGGCAACACCACTTGGGGTAATAGCAACACGATTTTCATTATTTTTAATTTCCTTTGGTACTCCAATAATCATATTAAAGGCTCCTTCTTCCATTCAATTTTTTTACAATTAAGTGAGACGCAGCCAAGCCTTCGTCTTGCGCATGTAAGTAAAAAATGATAATACTAGATTATATAATTAGATAGCTTACCAATATTCTCTACTTCCACAGATACGACGTCGCCTGACTTCATTGGACAACTACCAGAAGGCGAACCAGTAGCCAAAACATCACCCGGTTCCAAAGTCATAACTTGTGAAATCCAACTGATAAGGAAAGGAATGGAGAGTGACATCTGATTAGTATTGCCTTTCTGAACAATTTTTCCATTTAAAGTTGTAACGATTTGTAAATTTGTTGGATCTATACCTTTTACAATCCACGGGCCCAATGGACCAAAAGTGTCAAAACCTTTGCCGCGTGTGAACTGAGGATCAGTTTTTGTAAGATCTCTTGCAGTTACATCATTAAAAATGGTATAGCCAAGTACATAATCCATTGCATCTTCTTCATTTATATTTTTTCCGCGTTTTCCAATAACGAGTGCCACTTCCCCCTCCATTTCCACCTGTTTGGTTAATTCATTGGAAGGAAGAATGATCTCCCCCTCATTTGGAATCAAGGAAGATAACGGCTTTAAAAACAGAAATGGTTCCTTGAGATTCGCCTTTCCCCCAGTCTCCTTTGCATGTTCAGCATATGTCCAGCCGAAATTAATTACTTTTGAGGGTGATACAGGCACCAAAATTTTCACATCACTATATTTAAGTCTTACACCATCAAATTTTAATTCATTGTTTACAATTCCAGAAAAATCACTGGACAATTGTAAAATTTTATCATCCTCAACAATTCCGTAATATATTTTACCGGTATGATTCTGATAACGAACAATTGTCTGCATTTTTTGTAGTACTTGTGTTACCATACACACCAACTCCATCTATAGCTTAAAACCTTGCCCAAATCGTTTATTCAATCCGTATCTAATAGAGCCGCCCCCGAAATTCCGGGTTTTGTCATCTCATATGGATTTAAAATTAATTCAAGTTCCTCCTCAGTTAATACATCATATCGCAAACATAGCTCCCGCACTGGTTTTCCATTTAAGACAGCCTCTCTAGCAATACGTGCTGCTACTTCATATCCGATATGTGGATTTACGGCTGTAATAATCCCTACACTTTTTTCTACGTACTCCTTTAAACGTTCCTCATTTGCTTCAATGTCTCTTAAGCAATGTTCTGTAAAAGCATGGAATGCATTATTCATAATGCTGATTGACTGGAGCAAATTAAATACGAGAACAGGCTCCATAACATTTAGTTCAAGCTGACCTGCTTCTGAAGCTAGACAAATTGTATGATCGTTACCGATTACTTGAAAAGCTACTTGATTAATCATTTCAGGCATTACCGGGTTGACCTTTCCAGGCATAATAGATGAGCCAGGTTGACGAGCTGGTAATATAAGTTCAGCTAATCCTGCACGGGGACCAGAAGCCATTAATCGGATATCATTAGCAATCTTAGACATATTAATCATACAAACTTTTAAGCTAGCAGAAACTTCAGTATAAACATCAGTATTTTGGGTAGCATCAACAAGGTGATCAGCACTTTGTAATGGAAGTTGACTTATATGTGCTAGGTAACTCACAACCTTTTCAATATAACGAGGATCTGCATTTAATCCTGTTCCTACAGCTGTTGCTCCCATATTTACCTTATATAAATGTTCACGTGATTGCTTAATGCGTTTCATGTCACGCTCCAAAACACGACTATATGCTTCAAACTCTTGACCAAGTCTGATTGGAACAGCATCTTGTAAATGTGTCCGTCCCATTTTTATAATATGGTCAAATTTTTGGGATTTTTCCTGAAACACATCTTGCATATGATTCATAGTTTTTAATAGTTTCTCTAATAAATTGAGAGTTGCTATATGAATAGCAGTTGGGAATACATCATTTGTTGATTGTGACATATTTACATGACTGTTTGGACTTAGATACATATATGACCCTTTTTCATGCCCAATCAGCTCAAGAGCACGGTTAGCAATCATTTCATTTATATTCATGTTCATTGATGTACCGGCTCCACCTTGAATAGGATCAACAAGGAATTCATCATTTCTTTTTCCTTCAATAATCTCATCTGCAGCTTGGACAATTACATTTCCCAATTCTTCATATAGATGCTTTACATCCATATTAGCAAGAGCCGCAGCTTTTTTAACAATGGCTAAAGCCTTAATAAGTTCTTCATGAGCCTTATATCCTGTTATTGGGAAGTTTTCAACGGCACGTAGTGTTTGTATCCCGTAATAACAATGCTTAGGAACTTCTTTTGATCCTAAAAAGTCTTTCTCAATTCGTACATCTTGTTTTTCAATCGTATTTACCACAATGCTACCCACCTTTTTTATAAATCACCCTGCCTTTACATCATGCGATGTTATCGGTATTGGAAAAGGATCTAATTGAAAATCCCGTCGGTAAACTAAAGCTGATTTTTCCGTACCGTTTAACAGGGTGACTCCTCGCAAATGCACTTGGACGACCTTCAGAGTATCTTCCTTGCCTTAGATGGTTAATGGAAATATTTTCATAATTCAGTCTATTGATGATAGATTCCCATATAAGACATTAAATTATCTTTCTATTATAGTCTTTTTTTAACTGCTGTTAAGGAAGTATCAATAATCGAAATCATTTTTTCTACTTCATCTTTTGTGATACAGAATGGTGGTGCAAATGCAATTGTATCCTGACCTTCATAAACAATTGCTCGGCCGATCATATCATGTTTAAGGGCTTCCTCTACTACCTTAGGTGCAACCGATTCTTCGAATGTTGTTTTTGTTTCTCTATCTTTAAAAATTTCAACGGCACCAAGCAAACCAATTTGACGGATATTTCCAATTTCATCATGAGCTTGCTCTAAATATTTGAATCCTTTTAGCAATTCTGCACCCATTTGGTTTACATTTTCATTTAATTTTTCCTGTTCAATAAGTTCTAAGTTTTTAAGAGCCACTGCGCAGGCAGTATTATGACCGCTGTACGTATATCCGTGGTAGAAGTTACCCTCTGTCAGTTCCGTTAACTCTTCTTTAAGTCTATCGGTGAATACTACCCCTCCAAGCGGAGCATAACCGCTAGTAATACCTTTCGCAATTGCCATCATATCAGGTACAACATCAAAGTTGTCGATTCCAAAGTTTTTACCAGTTCTGTAGAAACCATTGATAACCTCATCAGCAATGAACAAGATATCATTTTGATCACAGATCTCACGAACTTCTTTAAAGAAGTTTTGTGAAGGTGGTAAGTTAACGCCGCCAGAACCTTGAACCGGTTCAGAAATGATGGCTGCAATGGTTTCTGCACCTTCACGCTCAATCATTTCCTTCAGTGCCTCAATGGAAGAATCTACATATAGGTGATCTTGAGATAATCCTGGGAAATCTCTGAATGGGAACAATCCTGTGGCAGGTGAAGCACCAATGGATACACCATGATAAGATTTGCCGCGAGAAATGATTTTTGTTTTATTTTCATACCCTTTCATCTTCCAGTAGTAACGTGCTGTTTTAAATGCAGTGTCATTTGATTCTGAACCTCCACATGTGAAGAAAGTATAGTTCAAATCTCCAGGTGCCATTTCAGCAATTTTTGCTGCTAATCGAATAACTGGTTCATGGCTGTTAGTTGCGAATGTTGAGCTGTAAGCTAGTTTTTTCATTTGCTCCATAGCTGCAATGGCAAGCTCTTCTCTTCCATGGCCGATATTTACATTCCACAAAGAAGATAAACTATCAATGACTTCTCTTCCTCTTATATCTTTTAAATAGATTCCATTTCCTTCTGTAAAAATAAATCCTGGTCCTTCTGCCTGTTGTTGTCTGAATGAAGTGGATGGATGAAAGAAATGCTTTTTATCAAGTTCAGCCAATTCTTCGTATTTTTTTTGTCCGCTTTCAGTTACTTTTAATAACATATTAATTTCCCCTCCAGGTATAATTTTATTAATTGTATTTTTTATTTTTTCATCTATTAAGCTATTAGATTGCCTGTTTTGTGGCTGTTTTGAAGCCTAGTAAAAGGTTTCCCTGCATTCAGATTACATTGATTTTTTATAATTCAGCTTAAAACTAACGACCTTTGGCTCTGTCATCTCCTGGATGGCATACTTCACACCTTCTCTTCCCAGTCCAGATCCCTTGACACCGCCAAATGGCATACCGTCAATCCGATAATCACTACTGTCATTAATCATAATTCCACCAACATTCATTTTTTCGATTGCTTCAAATGCTTTTTCAATATCTCTCGTAAAAATTCCAGCCTGCAGTCCATAGTCTACGTCGTTTGATTTTTCAATCGCAGAAGAAAAATCATCAACGGGGTACAGTAATACAACTGGGCCAAATATCTCCTGCTGCGCGATTGTGCAATCTGCTGGTACATCTGTTAAGACGGTCGGAGAATAAAATGCGCCTTCACGCTTGCCTCCAATTAGGAGAGTTGCACCTTTATCAACGGCTTCATTCACCCATTTTTCTACCCTCATCGCTTCCTTTTCACTAATCATTGGACCCATGTCTGTTGTTTCTAGCATCTTATCGCCAACTCGATATTGCCTTACTCGAACAATGAACTCTGAGCAGAATTCATCGTAAATATCCTGTTCAATATAAACACGCTGGACTCCTAGACAGTTTTGCCCCACTGCATAGAACGCTCCTGAAACGGTTGCTTCAACAGCCCCTGGGAGATCGGCATCCTTCAAAATGATGACAGGAGAATTGGATCCAAGCTCCATGCTAATCTTTTTCAAACCTGCTTTATGTGCAATTTTTTCTCCAGTTTCGAGTCCGCCTGTAAAGGAAACCATTCGAATGGCTGGATGAGTAATTAGTATATCGCCTATTTCCCCTCCATGCCCTGTTATAACGGAGATCACTTTAGGAGGCAAACCTGCAGCTTCAAATGCTTCCGCTAAAAGAAGAGCACTAAGAGGCGTAACAGTTGCCGGCTTAACGATAATGGCATTTCCTGAGGCTATGGCAGGACCGACTTTATGTGCAACTAAGTTGAGTGGGTCATTAAAAGGTGTAATGGCGGCAATGATTCCAATTGGAAAACGATAATAATATCCAAGGCGATCCTCACTGCCTTCTCCTTGATCGAAAGGAATTGTTTCTCCATGTATACGTCTTGCTTCTTCAGCTGATATTTGCAATGTTTGGATACAGCGTTTCACTTCGGCTCTTGCTTGAAGAATGGTTTTACTACCTTCCAGTGCAATCGTTTCAGCATATTTTTCGCTATTTTCATTTATATAATTGGCAGCCTTGTTTAAGATGCTGATCCTTTGGTGAACTGGCATCGAAGCAGCAATTTGAGCCCCTTCTTTCGCTTGTTCAATGGCAATTAGCATATCTTCTGCTGATGCTGCAGGAACACTTGTAATAAATGAATCGTCTTGGGGGTTTAATACTGCAATCGATTCCTCTTTACTGATCCATTCACCCGCAAGGAACATTTTCATGCTAAGTACTTCAGTTTTCATAAACCTCACACCTTCCTGAGAAATTATAAAAGTATTATTAATGATGCTTTAGTAATTTAAGAGCAGATTCTGTAAGAATGGATACGCCCATTGGAAGACAGCGCTCATCAATATCAAAAATATTCGTATGCAAGTCACGTGAAATCCCATCCTGCAGTGCACATCCGAGAAAGAACATGGCTCCTGGAATCTGTTTTGTCATATATCCGAAATCTTCTCCGCCAAGTCCAAATGGTTTTTGTACGATTTTTATCGCTGGGTATAATTCTGTTGCAGCATTTTTTATCATTTCATTTACTTTTGGATTATTATTTAAAGCTGGCTCCCCGCGTTCAACTTCGAATGTATAAGATCCTCCGAATGGCTCAACCACTTTAAATGCTTGCTCCACCTCGTTCGCCAGCTGATCTCTGACTTCAGGTGAATTGGTCCTTAATGTACCTGTTATAGATATTTCTTCAGGAATGATATTGCTGGCAGTTCCCGTCTGGATTTGACCAATGCTCGCAACGGCTGTATCTAGTGCAGATATTTTCCTAGAGATAATCCCATAAAATGCTTGCAAGAAGGATCCTAGCATCCAAATGGGATCCGTTCCCAAATGCGGATATCCCCCATGCCCGCCTGTCGCTCTTATTATCCCATGGAAAACATCGACATTCGCCATACTATAGCCATCATTCATTTGTATTGTTCCTACAGGCTCCCATGGACACATATGAAGAGCAATAATGGACTCTACATTTTCCAATATCCCCTCCTGCATCATTCGTGGTGCCCCTGATAAACCTTCATGATCAGTCGCTTCTTCTGCAGGCTGGAAAATTAGTTTTACCGTTCCTTGAAATAATCCTTCTTTTGCTTTTTTTGCAAGAATTTTCGCTGTACCAAGCAAAATCGCTGTATGGGCGTCATGACCGCAAGCGTGCATAACACCTGGAATTTTTGATTGAAAGCCATGTTCATTTTTTTCCGTTATTGGCAAGGCATCCATGTCAGCACGAATCGCCACTGTTTTTCCTTCTCCAGTAGAAATGGATGCTACGATTCCTGTGTTGGCAATATTTGTTTGAATGGAAACAACTTCTATCCCCTTCAATGTTTCAGCAACAAAATGTGCCGTTTGATATTCTTGAAAACTTAATTCGGGGTATTGATGAAGATGTCTCCTCCAGCTTACAAGCTGGTGTTCGAATGCCATTGCCTCTCTATTAAGGTCATTGGTTACGATCATCTATTAAATTACCTCCTTGTCTACAATCTCCTACATAACTGTAGCTCTTTTAAACTTGAAGATTATAATTTTCATTTACAATCAACTCTCTTGGAAAATTTGTGAGCACTTCACAGCCAGTTTCTGTCACTCTGAAAGATTCACTTATTTCAATCCCATAATGATCAAACCATAGTCCTGGTATTAAGTGGAACGTCATATTCGGCTCTAAAACTGTGAGATCCCCTCTACGAATGCTCGCTGTATGCTCGCCCCAATCAGGTGGATAATTTAATCCCATTGAATAACCAATTCTTGATTCTTTGACAATTCCATGCTGTGAAATAACTTTTGACCAGGCGAGTTCAAGCTCTTCACAAGTAGTACCTGGTTTGACTAGTTCAAGGGCGGCGTTTAATCCCTCAACTACAATTTTGGATACATCCATTGCTTCTTGACTTGGCTTTCCAAGTGAAACGGTACGTGCTAGTGGTGCATGGTAGCGCTGGTGGCATCCAGCTATTTCAATAATAACCATTTGATTATTTGTATATTTCTTATCAGTCCATGTGATATGTGGGGTAGATGTATTTTCCCCAGCAGGCAGCATTGGTACGATCGCAGGGTAATCACCCCCAAAATCATTCGTCCCACGGATTAAGTCTCGATAAATATCGGCAACTACATCACACTCTCTAACGCCTTCTTGGATCGAATTCACAGCAGTTTGCATGCCGATTTCTACAATTTTTGCTGCTCTCTTCATGAATTCAATCTCCTGATCGGATTTAATAATACGAACATAGTTGACTAGTAAACTAGCATCAGAGAATTTCGCATTTGGAAGATTTCTTTTTAAGCATTCGTAAGATTGTACTGAAAAATAATAAGAATCCATTTCAAGTCCAATTCGCCGGTTTGATTGGCCAATTTGTGTTAAAATTTGAGCAGCAAATTCACTAGGATGCTTTGTTTTCGAATGGACATGGTCTTCTGGGTAAGGGATAATATTTTCATGATAAAGCCATGTAGTAGCTTTTGCAGCATTCGCATCCATTTTTCTGCCTATCCATATTGGCTGATCCTCATCGACAATAACGATTAGCATTTGATCAACATAGAATGACCAGCTATTATATCCAGAAAGGTAATTCATATTAGCTGGGTTCGTTACAATTAAAACTTCAATTCCTTTTTCCAGCATACTTTTCTTGGTTTGATCCAATCGTTTTTTATACTCTTTTATACTAAATGGCAACATCGTAATCCCTCTCTTTATCGTATAAATATTGTGTTTTCAAAGTTATGACCATTTGTTAACTTTATTATAAGGGGAATACTTCAATAATACATTCGATAATGTGTATGAATTTTCAAAAATTGTTTTCATACAATTTGAATTATACAGTAGACCTTTTTCTTTTTTAACAGAGTTTTTACTTGGAAAATATTTATAAAAGGGAGTTTGGCACAGCAACTGTGCCAAACTCCCTTTTATATTGTTACAATCCATTTATATTTGAGAGATTTGTATCGATTTGTTCTCTCTTAATGACACCTGTTGACCAAACTCGAATACTAAAATCCAACAGGAAAAGATCATCTGGATTAACGAGTGATAGTCCTGTTAATGATTCAATTTTTCTTAACCGATATAAAAGTGATTGACGGTGAAGATTAAGTTCACGTGCAGTTTGACTTACATTTCCACTATTTCTGTTGTACCCTTTGAACGTATTAATTAAATCCATATCCCGTTTCTCGTCATATTCAACTAATGGTAAGATCGGGGCGGCTATTATTTCTTGTACTTCCTCATTTATCGCCAAATTGAGTAATAACCGATTCATGCGCATTTCATCAAATTTTACCCGTTTTCCAATTCCAATTTGAGTCCTTCCCATATCTAATGCCGCTTTCGCTTTTTTGAAACTTTGGGAAAAATCCCCAATCCCTTCTTGATGTTTTCCGATTCCCCATGAAAAAGTCAAACTAGGAAATAAATGATGTAACCTTCGTTCAATCAAATCTAAAAAATGATTAACTGAATCAGTAGTAGATTCTTTCGTTACTTCTAAAAAAATGATGATGAAATCGCCTTCATAAGCAAATAACATTTGATGTTTAACAGCTTCAGCTGCAAATATCAATTCTTCTTTTATGTAACTAATCATTTTTTCCAGCCCATTATCATTTGTGGGGTTCCTTTTAAAATCTTTTTCCATCAATGATTCTAAATTCTCTGGATACCCAATAATACATTCATAGGGGATATTCAAATTGCATTGAAACTGCTCCGCTTTCGTCATTTTATATTCCTCGGACAGATTCTCACCCTTAATCATCCTTAATAGAAAATCATTTTGCAAGCGCATCTCAGCTTTCGTAACGACACTATTTCGAGTAAACCATAATGCACAAGCCATCATAGCATGTTCTATAATATGAATCTCTTGCTGATTCAACTGATAGTTTATATCAGAAAGAACACAAATTTCCCCTTCATGTACTCCATTCGTTTGAATGGAGAGGTGGTACAAGTTCGATTCTTCATCTGATATTTTTCTAATTTTAGATTGCAATGGATGGGTGGATGCTTCCCGTTTTTTTTGCTTTTTAATGAATTGATTCCTTATACTAAAGACCCTTGATTGTTTAGCACTGCCAGCTACCGGATTTCCTTTCTTGTTTAAAATTAAAATGGTAAGATCCAGCTCTTTTTCTACATAATTTGAAATTTGTCCTAAGTTTTTACCATCTAAAATCATTTGAATTAACACTTGATGAATGCCATTTGAACGCTTTAAATCATGCTGCTGAATATGATTTAGTTCTCTCATCACTTCATGAATGATATCAGCAAAGCGAACCTCCCATGGAATTTCTATTAAAATAAAATTTCTTTCTTCCGCAAATTGTATGATTTCTTTAGGAATCTCAAATATGTAGCGGCCTGTAGCAATTGCTAATGCTGATGCCCCCGAATCATATACATCTATTACAAATTCTAATAGAATATCAATATCTTCATGACAGCCAATTCCTGTACTAAGTACAAATTCATTTTCTCTGACAAAATTTTCAACAGGGCTTTCAATAACCGAAACCCATTCAACCAACTTGTTACCTAAAACAGCTTTACCTGATTTTACTTTGGAGGTTTTCAAAAGGGGGAGCTCGATAATATCACTAACATGCAGCATATTCACTATCTCTCCTTTCAAATGTAATCATTTTGGAATTTCTAATTAGAAGTCCAACTTTAATAAGATAATCGTATTTATTCAATTTTTGTACATAGTTTTGAAGGACATGAATGCCAACAGCTACAATTATCATTTTAAACAAATAGTTAAGAATAATAAATAAATTCCACTCGTTAGGATATTTTTTTAAGTGATTTCTGATTCGACCATGGTCAAGGCAATATTTGTCTTTAAGTTCGTAATGCACAATTGAGAAGTCAATCAAACTCGTTGATTTTTTGCAATAGTTTATCTTCTGGAACGACTAAATAATAGAGAGTGGACTAAAGATCATACATTGTTGTTTCTAGTTCTTCGAAACCACCTGCTTGACAGTAAGGCAAATATGAATTAAATAATTTATAAAATTGATTCATATATATAGCAAAAAAGGTGGAATCCATAAAAAAGATTTGAGGATTCCATCTTTATCGAAGACTTTTTCAGTGTCCTCCAACATGAAGGGGACTTTTTTTATTGCCCGGTACGAGGTCGGTGATGGCTGCCAAGTTCAAACTCCATACAACTTTTAGTATTTTAGCAAAACCTCCTTCATCAGTATCTTTTTTAACTTAATGTTTATACACAAATTTATTGGGTTTCATTTCCTTCATATGCTACAGAAACCCCAATTAGTAATAAACATCTTATTTAAATAAAATGTAAAACACCTCATAAATGAGAATAAGATCTTTTATAAGGTGTTTTACTTTCTTTACTTTACGTTTGCAGGTACGTTTTGATTATACTTACCTTCTACCGCTGCCTCCACTGGCATTTCTTCTTTCCACCAAAGAGCCTTATCTGGATTTTTCAATATTTCATCGATTTCGCTTGGATCTTCTACAGTTGGTGCAGACCCCCGTAACGATCTTCCGGCTGTTTCTTTAACAAAAAAGCCAACTACTACAAGTCCGATTATACAAGCAGCTATCAAGTAATAAGCGGGTATCATGCTATTATTCGTCATACTAACCAGCCAAGCAATAACAAGTGGGGTTGTCCCACCAAATAAAGAGGTAGAAACATTATACGTAATCGCAAGCGAGCCGTAACGTACTTTCGTAAAAAATAGGGATGGTAATGTTGCAGGAAGAGCCCCTTGAAAAGCAGCGAGCATACTGCCAAGAATAAACAATCCAGAGAAAACAACCAAACTATTGCTTGAACTCATCATCATAAAGGCTGGTATTCCAAGTAAAATGTTACCAATTAAAGCTCCTTTAACAATCTTGTTGCGGCCAATGCGATCGCTCCAATAACCCATCCCTAATACAATAGGAATAATTAAAATCATAACAAGAAGAGAAAAAACTAATCCCTTTGTTTCACCGTAGCCAAGTTCTTGAGTTAAATAGGATGGCATATAAGTGAGAACCATATAAAGCGCTGTGTTATAAAAGAATACAATTCCTATGCAAATTAAAAGAGGCTTCCAATGATGTGTCAAAATTTCTTTAAGAGAAGCACGATGCCGGTCATCTTCCTTTGCTTCTTCCATAGCCTTGAATGCAGGCGTTTCTTCTAAGCGAGAACGCAAATAAAAACCAATAAATCCCAAAGGTCCAGCAATCAAAAATGGGAGCCGCCAACCCCATTCAACCATTTTGTCAGGACCGAGGATGTATGTCAAAAGTGTGACTAACACGGCACTAGCAGCAAAGCCTACGAGTGTTCCAACTTCTAAACCACTCGCTAAAAAACCACGTTTTTTATCCGATGTTGATTCAGCTATATAAGTCATGGCGCCCGCATATTCGCCTCCAGTTGAAAATCCTTGGATTAATCTGGCAATCAGTAGCAAAATAGGAGCTGCAATACCTATAGTAGAATAGCTTGGAATAAGGCCGATAAATACTGTAGAAGCTGCCATCATAATTAGTGTAAGAGAGAGGATTTTCTTTCGTCCGACTCGATCCCCCAACATCCCAAAAACAAAACCGCCGACTGGACGTGCGATAAAGGCAATGGCAAAAGTGGCAAACGCATAGATCAATTGATGGGAAGGATCAATCTCAGGAAAAAACACTTTACCAATCGTAACAGCTAAATACGCATAGAGACCAAAGTCAAACCATTCCATTGCATTACCAAGCGAAGTAACGAGAACAGTTTGCTTAGCAACCTTCTTATCTACAATAATAATATCCTCTTTTTTAAAATTACTCATATTTCTTCCTCCATCCTCAAATAGGATATGATAATTAAAAATTTTCCTGAGTAGATTGATTGATATTCGTTTCATATAAAAGAAAAACGATAAATACAAAAGACATTCCCCACCTACGACCTTTAATTAAGCGCTTTCAATTTTGAAATGTAAGTTCGAAATTCATTCAATAGTTACACCGATTCAGATGGATTACTTCTGACAGTGAATGATCCTATCCAATGTATTCATTATATTAACAATAATTGAACGGCTAAACAATACACAAATTGTATGAAGATTATTTTCTGCTTTTTAGACAATATAACTACAAAATCTGAGATATTCCCCATCTTCTTTATATTGCCGGCCAACGTAATATCCCGCTGCCAGCTTCATGTAGCCTTAAGGCTACTAATCTATAAATAGAGAATCATTCTTTAAGAACCAAGTCTATTAGCTTTTGCACTTACAATTTAAGGTGGTGTTAGGATAATTCAGGTTTACAACATGAAGGGAATTCTAATGTTAGATAGCCCGTTAACGTAGTAACATTCAACATTATTTTTTAGGTTTGATTTCATAATAATGAAATCTGTTCGAGTTGATTAATAATTAGCTCTTGTCCCTGTAATGGATGGTTTTGACTTAACTTCGCTTTCCCTTCTATTTTGTTGATTTTTTATTTTGAATCCTTGGATCCCTTTGTTCATACTAACGCGAAACTCAGCATCTACATTTTGCAAATTGTATGAACTGTCAGGAGCTCATACTTCAATATCATGTAAGAAGCTCATTAACTCGTTCTCATCCTCTAAGTTGTTGTTGCTAGAAGCGATTTAAACGAAATAAGAAATTATTTAGTATAGGATTAATCAATTTTGTCTATGATTGGGTTGTTTATCTGCGATGGAATAGAGTGCATCGATTAGTTGGTCGAAGAATGTTGCTGTTATGGCCTGGAAGGCATTTTTACGCATTGGTATTTTCACATATTAGATATTTTTGCGCTTTTGAAAGTCATAGAAGTTAAAATCACTATTTTGTGTCATTTTAGTCACTTTATTCATCTTGAATATAGAGTTCTGGGAATCAAAACTGGATAGTACGCTCGCTCTCGTACTAGATTGTAGTGTAGTTAAGCCCCTTTAATGTTTGATAAGCTGTGGGCTCTCTTCCTACAATATCTTCAACAAATACAGCAAACGTGTCTTCATCTGGCGCGACATATGCATTATAAATATTAATCACGTCATTGTTAGTTGTCGGATTCGTGCTTTTACAATAAACGATTAATCCTAACAGCATTTTTTGTGCCCGTTCCATGAAGAAATCTTCCTTATCATCTCTTTTAGAGTTCGCAGCTATGGTCATGGATAGATTCTGCGCATCTACGTCCGTAAACACATAATCCAATGGGTTATATCGACTTTGCTCAAAGTCAATAAAATCAATTTGGTACACCGCATATCCTTGATCCCGTTTCAATGGCGCAGTTAATAAAAATAGTTCCCCTTTTGGATCCGTTCCAAACATATTTTGGCTTCGGATATTCACTAGATTTGGTAACACATTGGCTTGTCCCTTAGAAGCTCCGGAGGAACCGAAAGTGAGAACATTGTGGTTATCAGCATCCGTTTGTTCAGGAAGGAGTATCAACTGTTTTTTATTCTGATCTCTTCCTAAGATAATGCCTTCCTCTGCAGCAAGCGCAACATATGGATTCCTTGAATCGTATTTAGCTCTGCTTCTTTTAGAAAATATCCCTCTTTCGATGTAATCATTCACGTACCCATTTGCCCTTCCCCGTGCACACCATCCTCCCGTAAGATTGACATTATGCATTTTTTCGTTGAGAAGTTCGAGTTGAACAGAATTGAAGAGGCTTACAAAAATTAAAAGTATGAGCTATTTGTTTAAATTTCTCTTAGGATTGTTTTGCTTATTAATTACATCTAGTAGGATATCAATCTCTTGTTTAATTATTTCTTTAATCATAGAGATATTACATCTTTTATATTCAGCTACCAATTTATTTAAATCTATTTTAAACATAGTAATATCATTATTATTTAACAAAAGTTCTTTCCTCCTCTATTTAGATAGTAACCGATACCCTATAAGAGGTAATTATTAACTTTTTTACAATATTAATAACAAGTTTCAACACATCAAGGAAAGATATGTCTTTGAACGAACAATGCATTACTTAATATATTATCTTTTGATTAAACTGGAAATAGGAGGTTATTATAATGGATGCAGAACTTGGAACAGATATTAAGAGCCAATTTCCTAGCGCATCTCAAATGTGCTCATGGTCGGGATTAGTTCCTGGTAATAACGAAAGTGCTGGAAAAAGGAAATCTTCAAAAACTAAAAATGGAAACAAATACTTGAAATCAGCATTAATAGAAGCAGCTCATTCGGTCCGGGGATCAAAAAACTATCTTGGTGCACTTTATCGCCGTACTGCAGCACGAAAAGGTAAAAAACGTGCAGGGATTGTAGTAGCTCATGCGATATTGAGAATCTCCTATTATCTTTTGACCCGTAAAGAAATGTATGTAGATTTAGGAGAAGATTACTTCGATAAACAAAAACAACAATCTATTGTTCGGCATTCATTACGAAGACTGGAAAGTCTTGGTTACACTGTTTCCATTGTGGAACCAGAAGCGTCTTAAACTGACCCATTCAACTTCAATAGATCTTGGAATCCGGCGCTCTCCCCTTTTTAAAAAAATGAATGAGCTGCGTTCTATTTAGTGTTGCCTTTTTATCAATATTTCAGAAGTTAATTTTCATGGTAGTTGAATAATTGATAAATTTTTATAACAGCCCAAACTGTAATTACGCCCCATATCAATACTATTAGTGAACCAACTATCCAATTCTTTGGCTTACCATTTCTCATCATTTCTTCTGCCTTTACTTTACAATTAGATAATACATCCTTCGGTATCATCTTCAATGCGAACATTATCCCTAATGGAAGAAGAATTACCTCATCTAAATAGCCAAGAATGGGTATGAAATCTGGTATTAAGTCGATTGGACTGAACGCATAAGCAACAACACAAGCAGTAAATACTTTTGCATACCAAGGTACTCGGTCATCTTTACAAGCATAGTAGAGAATAAATATCTGTCTTTTTAATTTTTTTGCCCAAGCCTTAATTTTCTTAAACATCTTATCTCCTAATAATAATTAAAATTTTATCCTGATTATAACAAATGAGATTTAATTATTGAACTAACCTGCCCCTTTAGTAATAAAAAAAGACCGTCATTTTCACAATCTTATTGTTGTATTAATACACCATATAGTTTAAGTTCTCGTTGGAATTTATAGCAACCCATTTATATTTATTTATTTTCGATTTTATACCCAATTTCTTTTGCTCGATTAACGAATTTATATGTGTTTCCTTTTCCCCACTGGGTAGAAACAGTTCTTCTTTTATGTAGTATCTTTTATAACCCGTTCGTTAAAATATTTTTATATGCTTCTTCTCAAACACACCACTTGGAACCCTGCAAATCATTTGGAAAATCTATTATTAATTCTGAATATGCTTTTGCTTAATGAGTTGTATAATCTTTCATTATATCTAGTACTAGCCTACCCTCTAATTTAAAGTGCCATTTTGCACATAAAATATAAGACCCAGCTATTTTTCACTTTTCACATAAGAAGATTATCAGGTCTTTTTATTGCTTTTCTAAATAGCGATAAATCGCCGTACGAGACACTCCCCACTTTTAAGCAACATCTTTAATAAAATTACTATGGGATAGATTTCTGTATCACCTTGGTTAAAAGGCTGTGCCTGTAATTATTAAAAGATAAAAACAATAATTCAGGGCATCATATGTAAAAGGGGAAGGTGGAGGTGGTTATATCATAATATTTCGTTGGGTATGTAAGTACATTCTCAGCTTATTATTTATTTGCTTTTCTATTTCTATTCAACCTCATGTTTCCTTAGCTGAAACTGTGAGCGATTCTAAACAGCAGGCATTTTTGGACTTTGAGGAAAGAATCTTCGATTTGATTGCTTTTGGCACGAAACCATTGAGTAAACTGGATAAGCTGAAAGGGAAAACAGATGAAGAAACTTTGTATAATATTGCTTTATTGGCAAAGGAAAAGTTTGCTGATAGCTCTTTGACCTTAGCTAACCTAAAGGTACCCGAGGCATTGCCAGAGGATATAAAAAAGCCATTAGAAGAAGTCAAAACCGATCTATCCATAGGTTTTAAGGCATTAGAGGAAAGCATGAACTATTTTGCACAATACATAGTGAATCGTAACCCCATTTTTTACGATATGTACATCGAGCAACGTGACAGAGGTTTTCTTTATATTGATGGTGGATTAACATCATTAACCACAGTAAGATTACGTCTAGATTCTCCAGAGGTACCACCTCCGAATGCATGGAAAGTGGGGAAAAGGAACTTTTACGAATTAGAAAAGGCAGTTCTGATAAAATCCGTTGTTAAATAACTGGGTATGTGTGTTACGAGAGAACCAATTGAAGATATTGGGGTAGAAATAAGAGCCAGATATAAAGGAATTTTGAGATAATTAAGGTTAGTTTCTCTGCATTTAGGAAACTAACCTTATTGAAGATATTTTTGAACTGAACATTGTAAATCCTCGGAACTAACCTGCGACCTTACTTCAATAAGGAAGAAGCATTACCCATCTTTCAGTAATGCACCCTTTACTTGAATAAGTTATTTAATTTTATCTATACCTTTAACCAATCTAATTAACCAATACAAAATTATCCAAGGAAGAATGAACTTTGTAGCCCATTCTATTAAATTAGGTATCACATATGATGAGTTTATGTTGAAAATCGGGAGTATTAACCAAAATGCAAACAAGATTATTATGCCAATTATTAACTTCTCTTCTTTCACTATTCTGCCACTTTAGCGCAATGGCTGCCGTTCAATCTTATCTTTAACTATTGCACCATTTAGTTTAATAAGAAAAGAGGCGCTTATTAAACTTTCTTTAAATATTAAGATAAAGCACTACTTTAATCTAAAGACTATACTTTAAACCCAGTTCTATCCTTTTCTATAACTTCTCGAATTACTCTACCACCAGCTACTACTACATTTGTTGGATTATTTTTTGTAATTACACTGCCAGAACCAATGATTGTATTATCTCCTATTGTGACACCTTGATTGATATGTACCCCGATCCAATCCATACATTATTTCCAATATTTATCTCAGTACCGTCCAACATGATACAATCAAAATTGGCCGTGTTTTTCAAATTAGGTTGTTTGACACATTGTAGTGACCAGTATATCGAACAGCTTATTTTCTTTGAGTTTTATAAAATTATTATATTCTATGCAACCAATGGGTACTCTCCCATATCTAATATATTGAAAAACAAAAAAACTGTAGAAGGGGGTGTCTGAATGGGATCACTAAAAAAATTAGTCAAAAAGGCAAAAAAGGGCGATGGAGAAGCGTTTGTTTCACTTGTAAAGCAATACGAAGATGTATTGTATCGGACTGCAAGTAAATTGTTAAACAATGATGAAGATGTAGCTGATGCTATGCAGGATGCTATTATCTCGGCTTATGAAAAATTACATACTCTAAAAAACGATGAGTACTTTAATACTTGGATTTGCAAAATCCTAATAAATAAATGTAACAGCTTGCTAAATAAGAAGAAAAACCTTTCGGTGATCAATGATCACTTTCTCCCCGAAAAAGGAAATGATGGATTTCAGAAAATCGAATTAGAAGATGCACTTAATAGTTTAAATGAAGTCTATAGGTTGGCACTAATTTTATACTATATTGTCGGATTGAATATTAAAGAAATTAGTGAATTTTTAAAGGAACCCGAAGGGACTATTAAATCCAGACTTTCTAGGGCCAAATCGATATTGAGAAACAACTATTATAAAAATGAGGGAGTGATGGTATATGAAAAATAGCTTTGAAAAAGAGTTTAATCAGATTATGAGTGAAGAAAAAGAGATGCCTGTCAAGGTAAGGAAGTCTCTGGATCAATCCTATGATATTATTCGGGCCAAATCAAAGAAGAAGAAAGTCAATTTCATTTGGAAAAGAGTAGCTACTGCTGCTTGCGCCCTTATCGTAACTGGTGTAGTTCTTACAAATGAACATGTAATGGCCAGTATCAACGAATTTTTTAACTTTGGAGATAAGGGCATAGAGCAAGCCATAAATAATGGGTTTATACAGGAAAGTGATAGCACGATTACCGATCAGGGTATTAAAATAACGCTAGATAAACATTTTTCGGATGCTAATAAATTGGGGTTAAATTTCCATCTAGCATTTGAAGATCCCTCAATCTTAAATAATGTAAGGGAAGTTTCGATGGATTACCGATTAAAAAATGGTGATGGCGATTACATTTATGAGTTTATTCCAGATACAAAACCCTTGAAGGGTGACAACAGATATACATCTGGTTCTGAGCATCAAAATCCAATATTGGATATAAAAACGGGGGAAATTCAGTATGATGTGTTAACAGATTCCAATGAAGGTGTTATTCCTTCTTTAAGAGATGCTGTAATAGAAGTGGAAAGTGTCAATGTTTTCTACAATACGGGGGAAATCAAAAAAATTGATGGGAATTGGAAACTGTCAGTCGCCAACAAGGATAATGAAAAACCCGATTTAACTGTTCAGTATGCTATGAAGGATCAAACATCCATCATTCAAGTTACCAAAGCTAACGCAAATCCAACATCACTAAATCTAACTTTTTCATTGGATGGGATATATGAAAATGAAAATACTTTTGTAGATATGAAAATCGTAGATGAAGATGGTAATGAATATGGAGTAACTGGTTTTAGAAAAAGTACAAGAAATAACAAAACGATTATTTCAACAAACTTCCCAATAACCTCCTATAGCGAGGCCAACAAACTAAAACTTATTGTAGAGGGAATTGGTGAAGTGGAGCTGCTTAAAAAATAGAATGTAAAACAACTCCTGAATTATCCTGTTTTTTACGGGGATGATTCGGGAGTTAGTTGTTTATGACTAAACTCTTATCGTTGTAAATCAGCATTCTCCTGACGCTACCCTATTTATAAACAACTTTTTTTAATATCGTACAAGTATGCATTTTCAAAAGTTACTTTTCAACAAACCTGCCCCGATAGCTTAAACATTACCTCGATACTAACATAATATTTCAAAAATAAAATTAGAATTTTAACCATAAAAACAAGGTGATTCCAGTTGGATCACCTTGTTTAACTATTGCCCCAGTTAGCTCAAGAAGCTATTCAAAATGTTAACTACCAGTTAACATCATTATAAAATACAAGAATTTCCTATTTCATTTTACTTTTAAATTTAATTCTCCTTTATCATAATCATCTTCTCGATAAAAACTCTTTTTATTTTGCTTTAGTACTGAAATTGAAAAAATTATTGATGACATCAACATGACTAGGGCCAAAGTGACGATGATAAGTCGCAAGGAAACAAGATCTGCTGCAATTCCAATAACTAAAATAAAAAATACCTGAATAGAACTCTGGATTAAATCGTAAATGCTCGTAACTCTTCCCATGATATCAACAGGAACATTATTTTGATAGAAGGTCATGATTCCTGCATTTAAGAATACATTGAAGAACCCTAAGATTACAAACCCAACTACGATGGAGGTAAACGACCACGAAAATGCATAGATTACATAGCCAATCGTCATCATGATTAACCCAATCGTAATCATATATCTAAGTGAGATTTTATTGGAAAACACCGATAATAAGAAGGCTCCAAAAACAGAACCGATTCCAGTTATACTAATCAATAAACTATAATCAAATTCAGAAAGTCCCACCACTTGTTGGGTAAAAACGACCTCTTGAGCATCCATCGCAAAAGAGAATATCATAATCATAATAAAACCAAGATACACAAAAGATACATATTTATTCTTTAATATGAATTTCTGAACGACTGTAAAGTCACGGATCAATTGTGCAATAGTCAATGTTGGAATTGATTCTTTATCAATGTTTTCTTTTTCAGGAAGAAATAATAATAAAACTGCTGAAATTAAAAAGAATATAGCATTCATCCATAAAGTCACTTCAACAGATGTTAATATTATAAGTGAACCACCAATTGCGGGGCCGATTATAAAAGCTCCTGAACTTGCAAATGAACGAATTGAATTAAAGCGTTTTCTTTTTTCTTTTGGAATAAGGATAGCAACATACGTCATGGATGATGGATTAAAAAATGCTTTTGCCACACTTAGAATAACTAATATTCCGTAAATAACTGCCATGTTTGGTACGAATGGAATCAAGAAGATGAAAATAGCTCTGATTATGTACGTTACTATCATTACTTTTCTTTTACTCCGATAATCAATAAAACTACCAGTCCAGAATTTAGTTACGATATTCGTTAATGGTCCAATGATCCAAAGACCAGCGACAGCTGCTGCTGAACCTGTAAGCTGAAATACCATAATATTAATTGCTACTAAATAAATAAAATCACCGATACTCGAAATTCCTATTGAAGACAATAAAAATATTAGATCTTTCCAATTTTTTATGTTTCTTATCGTACACAACCCCTTAAGTGTTTCCCCATACTAACAAGTTTAATTGGTATATATCCTGTCATTCCATCAAGGGTATTTATAATCAAATCATCGACATCAAAACTTCCTAATCTAAAAATAAGTTGCACAATTCAAATGCCAAACTTAAACAAAACGTTGCCACCGTAACCTTTTTAAAACTTTGAAACTTACTAGACAATAACGGAAGAATGAATCCAAATGGTACAAACCCGATGATATTTCCAGTTAAATTTTCAACCCGTATGTTGAAATTTATATCATTTGCCAAAAACAAATAATACATTATCGTCTTAAATGGAATAAAGTTATGGCTATTCCAGTAATAACCTTCATAACTAAAGATAAAATGGCTTATTATGTCTGGAATCGTAAGGTACTTGAATAGAATTAATTATGAAAGCACTAACAAATAAAAGCATAATGCAATTGTTAATCCTACTTTTATTACAATTTTCATAAGCAATATCTCTCCAATTTCCAACCATTCTATGTATCTAAAAAGGAGCAGCTAAATGCTCCCTATTGAATTTCATGAGATTCAATTTGTAATTTTCGATAAAAAATTATGACACTTTTTATCATTTTTAAAAGTAAGTAACCAATGATACTGCCAATAACATTCAAAATGACATCATCAATATCAAATTGACCAATCTTTAAAACAATCTGTAAAACTTCAATTGAAAAGCTAATAACGGCTGAAGCAACAATTACTTTCGTAAATTTACTGTATTTTTTAAATAGCAATGGAAGAAAAATTCCTAGCGGCAGGAAAATTAAAATATTTCCTAAAGTGTTACTGATGATTATGTCCATATTAACATGGTGAGTTCCAGTTAAATATGCAATCGTATTTTTAAATGGAACGATATTCGAATTGAACTTTAGAAAGTTAAACACCCCTTCTGAATCAAGTGGAGTTGAAATATATCTGTTATATGTAATTCCATTTATGTAATAATCAGTAATTCGAATAATGATTCGTTGAAATAGCAACATAAACAGAATGATCAATGAGTACAGACTAAATAAAATCCATGTATCCTTATTAGATACCTTAAAAAATGGAAAGAGGGACTCCTGTAAACCCTTTGTCAATGGTTCTTGTTCTCCAAAACTTGCCAATGCCTTTTGTGTAGCTTCTTCATCTGTAAAACCCTGGTCTAAATATTCATTTTTCAATAAGGTTAGGTGATCTTGCATTTCATCAATGATCTCTCTCTTTTCATCCTCGTCACATTTTAATTGACTCACAATTTGATTAATATAGGTTTCGATTTTTTTATCCAAGCCATTCCCTCCGAACATACTTTAATTAAATTGCTAATTTGATTCCATTCTTTTAATTTCTTATCTAACTCTTTCTTTCCACCTTGGGTAATCCTATAGTATTTCCTTCTCCCACCACTCTCTGAGCTCCCCCAATATGATTGAAGTAATTCTTTGTTTTCTAAACGCTTTAAAGCGGGATATAGCGTTCCTTCACTCATGTTGTATAGTTCATTACTATTTTCTTTTAACTTTTTTACAATTTCATAACCGTACATGTCCCTTTTATTTAGCAAGGATAAAAGCAAAATATCAATACTGCCTTTCATTATCTCTTTGTCCATACTACACCTCATTTTCAAACTAATCCTGCTTACATCTTATAACATAGTACATCGCATTACAAGGTCAGAAAATAGAGATTCCATCAAATTTTTCGTGAATAAATAATAAACATTTAATGTTACATAATTGTTTACATTTTCTATTTCAATAAATGGTTTCATAACTTTAACACAATCAGATTTCATAAAAGGAAAAACACATCAAAATTTATGTAAATATAGGTATCTTGTTACCGATACTATTATTCAACCATTTATTATGATCACTTTTATGCGTTTTACCGCAAACGTGTTGTTAAAACACACTCCTGCCCCCTACCTCAACTCGCATTCAACGTTCGAGTTAAAATAGAAATCTCCGAGAATGTTGCATGCGAGAAACACCTACAAAACGAGACATGACAAGGGATGGCATGAAAAAGACCCAGAAATCGGAAATGTTTATTTTCACGAAATCGGGGTCTGAATCGGTAATGTTTATTTTGTTTAGGTGATGTTTAATTTAGTTAGACAATTTCTGTACAACAATTTTAATCTCTTCCGAAAACCCCCACCTCAAACCCGCATTCCACCGTTTCAGTTAAAATAAAGTTTACCTAAGAACCCCCCATTTTCACACTTTTTTAGTTCAAAAATGCCCGTTTTTCGCCGCTTTTCCACCTGTTTTTTCACCGTTTTTTCGAAGTTGGAATAAAGTTCTCCGAGAATGTTGCATAGAGGAAACACGGACAAACCGAGTTAGGACAAGGGATGGGCATGAAAAAGACCCTGAAATCGGAAATGTTTATTTTCACGAAATCGGGGTCTGAATCGGTAATGTTTATTTTGGTTCGGTGATGTTAATTTTAGTTAGACATAGTAGATAAAAAGAGTTATTGAGTTAAGATAAAGTTCTTGTATGCACTTTATATATTACTTTTAGGATAATCTATTCGTATACCATTTCAAAATGATAGAAATTCAAATGAAATACCTTTTCCTTCCCTCATATAGTGCGACTTTACAATAGTTGTTGCAAATAAGGCTTCTATAAGATTGGCAACTTGGTTTGTTTTTTCTCCGTGATCCAGTGCAATTTCACCAATCCATAGTAGCTGAGATTCCTTAGCCTCAGATTTTCTTACAGTATATCCATATTCATTTAGCTTGTAATAAATTTTTTCCCAGTTTTCTTTAGGAATACTCCTAGGAAACTTTAATTCATAAAAAGGAAATAACGCTCTTTGTTTGGTTTTCAGATATTTGTGATATCCATACTGGGTTGTAACCTTTTGTTTCCCCTTACCAATACCCAATTGTATGAACCTAGATTTTTCATCTAAATATACAGCCCTAGGATTCCCTCTATAGCCGATAGTTCCCAAATAAAGTTCACATGGAATCGGTTGCGAGTTACTGCTAATATATAATAGATAATCAATAGTATATCCTTGCCAGGCACCTTTTGCTTTTACAGACCAACTTGGTTCGGTTTCAGGTGTTCTCATAACCATCACATTGCCATTAAACAATTTCCGATTGAATTCCAGACTCAATATACTTTCTTTAATTTCATCAGCCACTTTTTGATTTTCTTGTTTATCCTCACTTAGTTCAAGACTAGCGTCTTTTGGCATAAAAAACTGATAAGTTGTATATGGTCCTCCCAATGGCGAAGAAGTCGCATTCATGTAGTTGTGGAAACTTAGCGTCTGAACTTCATTTGGTTTCTCGGTCAACTTTTCTGCATAAAATATCTTATCTAATAATTCATTATCATGTTGATGGAGATATGTATATATATCCTCGATAGTTATTTCTTTCCACTCAATTTGCCGTTGATCGCATAACTGCTGAATTGATGGTGGGATCAATTGCCCTAGTATCATTCCTCTATTTTGACCTTTATGCAGATTGTTAATTTTTCGCATATAATCGTCGATCTGCTCCACATGCTCTTCTAATACTACACTCTTCTTTAGTTCAATCAATAAAATTTGATTATTTGAATCTTTAAATAATAAATCAGTTCTTCGATTTTCCAACTGTCCTTGCCTTTCTAATAAAGTAAGTCCACTTTCAATCAATTCTGGATGTAATACTAAAATATCTTCAATTTCTCTTTCTGATAAAATTTGCATGTAATCCCTCTCCTCTCTAATAATCCTAAAATAAGAATAAGGAGTAGTTTGACATTATTCTATTTAGTAGTTTATTAAAATCAGTTTCCTTTTTCTTCTATTCCTTTGTATATATTCCTTTTTTAATGAGTGCCCATTTACCACTTCTTTTTACTGCGTACCAGATTGATTTATTAATAGCATTTTTTATGTACGTATCAAAAATAAGTTTATGAAATGTTGATTTTCTAAATAATTCAACCAACTCTTTATTCGAATATTGTTTCCCATATGGTACTTCTTTTTCAAAATCAATGATGAAATTTAATGTTTCTTCATTTAATGAATTTTTCTCTGCCATTTATTTTCTCCACCTTTTACAGAAAAGTGTCCTAATAATTCATCAGTTTTTATTTGTTTCAGAGTTATATAACATTTGATCTATTATATATAATAGTACAAATCCTTATTTTGAGTGATGCTAATTAAAGTTTTTAAATATAGATACATATTCCTCTTCAAAACACATAAAAGAATAACCAAAGTCATCTTGTTCGCAGATTGCAGTTCTAACTTCCACTAACCCTTTTGGAGTGAAGTAAAATGCACATACACGTTCGAATCCATCTTTAAAATACCTATAAATCATAAGAGCATTAGACTTTTGAATAGAATTCTTTTGCAATACTAAATTGTTAAGAAAATCTATTCGTTTTTCTGATTCTATGTATTGTATTCCAATTACGTTATGAGGTATATATTCTTCCTCAGTTTGAGAGAATAGCTTTTCTATTGTATCAACATCTTTACTCCAAAGATTCTCCCTTTCAAGGTGAAGTGCAAGATATAGAAAATATTCATCATCAACTCTTGCATCCCATTTCCACCATGACAAATCCATTGGTCTGGATCGCCCTTTAGTCTTATCAAACTTAGAGTCTTCTATATAGGAATCGAATCCCAACATTTCTCCTAGATTTGCGAAATAATCTATTTCACGCTTTGTGAACATGGAACGATTATGTAATTGAGAAAGATTCATTCTACGATAATTACGTACATAACCCTCGAATAATTGCATTAGATTAAAATAATGCTTGTCCATTCCTATTCACCTTCTTCGTTTTTATCGCAATCTAAAAGCAAGATCAATATATGGCCGAATTTGCTCAAATTCATCTACCCATTCTAGTCGGATATACGCTTCATGGGGATATTTGTCTTCCTCATATTCTTTTCGTTCAAATTTTCTACCAAGTAATTCATCAATTTCTTCTTGCACAAATAGACCCAATCTTTCCTCTCTTTTTCCGATATGTAATATCAAACATCTTTGCCTTTGGATAGTCAGGGTTGCAAACTTCGGCTTTCTAATTATTTTATAACCTATTCCATCTTTGGTTCCTGCATCCTGTATATTTTCGTACCCAGCTTCATTCCATATATAATTATTAACTTTTCTAGCTAAATCTTGTGCTTTTACCTTTTCAAACTGTAAAAAGAAATATTCATTGGTTTTTAAACCACCAATACAATTAATAGTACAGAACTCCTCAAACTGTTCTAATAAAAAGCAAGTTATAATTTCATTAGTATTTCTGAAATATCGTTGCTGCTCCAAAAAGAAATCCCTAATTTCACTCCATGTCAGAATAATATTCTTTTCAACAACCTGATCAATAGCAAATCTGTTCTTATGCCCTTCAATCTGATTAATATCTAGGTAAGAATTCAAGCCAATCTTTGATTCTATTAATATAGAAACCAAATCTGATAGAATTGCTCCATCAGGAATATAATACTTTTTTTCCTGATAGTTATTTAAAACTTTGTCGGTTTCAGCTATTCCAATCACAACAGCTTGAGCAGTCCTTTTATTAAGTTTATTTGAAACTTGATACATATATTCAAAAACCTCCTTCTCGTCCTCCTTTAACCCCAACCACTTTATAAAATGATTTGTAAGGACTGGAGAGGAATGTTGTAATACATTTATAAAGGCTTTTGTCGTATTATTCTCTATCTGTATTTGCCTCGTTCCCTCAAAACTTCCTCTTGTTTGTCCTCGATAATAATGAAAGATGTTTTTGTAAATAGACATTTCAATCACCCATCTTTGACTTGATAAAAGAATATTAGTTTACTTATACCTGTATATAACTATTTCTTAAAGTATTCTTTGGATCATACCTATCAATATTTGATTGGTTTCAAAAACACCTACACTCATAAGCGAAAAATGCTAAGCCTAATTCTTATTTTTTGGTTTCATCTCCAACTTTGCTCGTATATTTGCATACTCAATCAATCTTTCAATTAAGTCCGAACCCTCTTTGGCTTTAGAAACAGTTCTTTTAATTCACTTCCAGTTAATTCTTCATCAAAATTATGATAGGTCATATTACGTATGTTTATTGTTTTAGGGAACATATAGCCAACTCCTTCTAAGCCTATTGTACCAAATAAGTTCATCAAAAAGGCCCCGAATTCGCAAATGTTGATTTTCACGAAATCGGGGTCTGAATCGGTAATGCTTATTTAGAAATAAGAAGGAATAGGTAATCTTCTATATGATTATCGGAATAATTACTGACTATTTAAACGCCAAAGGTAGTATTTGTTTTTGTACAGAGAAATTTCTCTAAACTTTTTCGTATATCAGCCAAGTAATTAATTCTCTTCACTGCTAATTTTTAAAAATTGGGATTCCAGTTATATTCAATTGTTTTTTCACGTCTCTTTTTTAAATAACCATTTATAAAGTTATTTTGGATAGGAAATTTCATGTCTACATCATACTGAATTTGAGCAATAAAATTACTATTAGATGGTAGTAAAGCTCTTTCCTTTCCACGGCGAACTTCTTTTTTGTACAAGATAAGATATATTATATCTGCTTGCATTTTGCCATGTTTAACCTTATGCGAAGAAAAACCGTAATTCTCTAATAGTTTCAATCTATCCAAAATAGATTCTACAGCTTCTTGAACGTGTCTTTTCCTCTTAGCTCTTTTTAAATATACAACTGCCTTTAATCTCTTTTGATTTTCATTGCTTATATCTTCAATTTCTGTAATATAGAAATCCTCGTTTTCAAAATCTGGATAATATCTAAAGAAATCTTCAAATTCATTTCTGTTTTCTTCGTTAATTGGGAACATTAGGATATTCCCGCTATTCCATATAATCTTACTAGCTTCCTCTGCATTAATTCTCCCTTTCGATAAATCATCAATCACAGAACAATCAACAGTGAAAAAAGAATTTACTACTTTAGGAGAATGAAATGAAATCATTATTGAATCTTTTAATGGAAGTTTTCTAAGTTGAAATATTCTTTCTGCAGTATGTAATCCAATAAATATTCTTGAATTAATATCTAAATCTACTCCAGAGAATTCTACATTTATTTGTACTTTTTTTGTATCTTGATTATTGATTTTGGTTTCCCATACTCTATCACAATCTGTTAATAAAGTTGATAATGATAGTTTTTCAAAAAACAAAGAAGTATCTTCGAGAATATTTTGATTTTCATAGATTTCATTATAAGTAATATTTTCCTCGCATAAATACCCAAACCAGGATAATAGATTAGCACTAACCCCATCAAATAATTGAAGCAACGAATCTTTAAATTCATAAACTGTTAGTTGATGATTCAAATAGTTTTGACCTTTTCTAAAAGTAAAATGAATAGTGGAACCATTAATTTTAATACCCCCATGTGATATAGCATTTCTCACATTAGAATCAGCTAAATCAGTATATTTATTGTAACCTCTTTTAGGACTTGCTAAATAGTTGATTTGTGCTGATAAATCTTTTTGATACTGATCTTTGTTACTCATTAAACTGTAAAATTCAATAATGAGCTTTAAACTATTGCTAAAAGCAATATTTAGCAAGTCATTTAAAATATTTACACTAAATATTTTTGCTTTAAGTTCTTCATTTCCTCTAAATCTATTCATTAAAGTAATTCTTTCTTCCAAGTCCAAAAGGCTCTCATAAGCATGAGATAAGAGGTGCAAATTCAACAATAGAGTAGATTGAAATTTTTCCTTTCCTATTATTTTTTCTATTTCTCTAATCTTGCTTTTTGAAAAATCAAATATTTATTTATTCCAATGTTTCATTTGAGTATTATTAAGATATTTATATAAAATAGTATGATAAATGGATGGTAGAAACTCTCCTTCGGAAAATAAATCAATAAACGTTGATTTCACTTCCTCTAAGCCTTTTTCTTTCGTTGCTTTCCACCAATTAATGTAGTCTATCTGCTGCATAAAACTTTCACCTCCAACTGTTATTAAATCATACCGAACTATTTGACACTGCTAAAGAAAGCCTGTGTAAGAAATGAACCTTTCACCAATACTATACACTTTTTATTTGCAAAATTCTTATGTTTCTATCTAATACGAAATCATATTATTGTTTTTCCAATTCCCTCATAATTAATTTCTTCATTTCCTTTCCTCCACCCCCAAATCCGGCATGCAATTGCACCTTATATACGGACAAACTTTCTCCTTTTTTAACCCTATCTTCAATCGCCCACTTAATCTTTCTAATTCTGAAATCATCTATATTTTCCTTTACCTGTTCTAAGTAATGCTGCGTTCTTACTAACTTTTCATTTTTAAACCATGACCCAAACCCCAATTTTTTCCTGACACTTGATGGGGTCACTCTTGTCGGTTTCCCCTCTTTCTGAAGAATTATTTCAACAGCCTCTTTAGCAAGCCTTAAACATTCCTCATCTCTCTTTTCCCAATCAATTGTTCCAGCTCTCGCTCTTCCTAAAGCAGATTTTGGAGTTACTTTATCATACCAATCCCTATCATATCTATAGATCCATGTATGAAGTCCTTTTCCCCTCTCTTTCAATTGACTTCTGTTTGCACCAGGATTTCCTGCAATTAATTGTAACCACTTTTCTCTTCTCTGATGAATATCAAAACTCGGATTATGCTGGACTGAAACAGGCTTCTTTCCAATTACCACTTGATTATGAAAAAGATCATCTAGACTAACACCTAAGAACTGCTGGAATAATAAATGTCTCAATGGACTTCTGTTCTTATTATTGTTTCGCACAAACAGTCGAAGCCAATTAGATGGACTTCCTGAATCAACACCACTCTGCATTAAATCCAAATATTGCTTAGGATAATACATCAAGAAGCGTTCTTGAATATCCTTCATATATAAACTTCCATTCTTAGAGGCTAATCTTTTTTCTCTCAGTCTATCAATATAGTATTTAATAAAATAATCTAATTCTTTCCTCGGATAATTGCCTTTTAGCAAACGTTTTACATTATTCATGTAATGAATATTTAATTGTTTTACGTTATCCGAATAATTATCCTCCAGTACATTTTCATCACAAACTTGTTCATCTGCACATATAAACTCTATCCCACTTCCGGTACTTAATACGGAGCTCTCCTTTAATAAAACCTGATGCTTTGAGCAATAAAGCACGCCTGAAATTTGTTGTTTCACCCTCCAGTAGCTTTCACCTAATACACCGATATCCTCTTTATAACATAATGGACAATATCTTAGAAAATTGCATTTCCTTACTTTACTCCCTCCGAGTCCAATTTGTTGTTCTATATTTAACTTTGATCCATCCTCTCCACCAGCCATCGTCTCATAAATTAAATTTGTCTTTTCGGTTGATAAAAAAGACGTATAAAATGGAAACAAAGTATGTTTTTTAATAATCTCCCTAGTTGTTATATTTGATGTAGGTGGTAGACATGCAACAAAGAAATCAATATATTGCGGAAAATAAGAGGAAGATACAACGACGTATCTTCCAAATAAATCATTTATCAATGCTCTTTTACTTACCATTCCGCACATTCTTCTATGACGTGCAATAACAGAATAAAAGAGTTCATTTTCATACAATTGTGGTAGGAAATTAATCATGGTGTACCCGCCTCAATCCATTTTGTAGCATCCTCTATGTACTCATTTTCAAGGAGCACCTGGTAAGGTGTCTTTTCATTCTCAACTCCCTGCTGAAGTAAATATCTTAAATCATCTTCCTTATATTCTTTACGTTTTACTTTTTTCCTTGGTTCTGCAGTATTTTCAACGACTTTTACTTCCTCTTGCCTTTTCGTATTTACTGGTTCTTGTTTTCTCATTTCTTTAATTTTGGTAACAACAGGCTTTTCCAAATCTATTCTTCTTATATCTTCATACTTTGCAATCTTATGAGGATTACCAGACCTAATAGCCTCTAACATTGGTTGCAACAATCTAAATTTTTCTTTTGCTAATTTCTTTATTAGATCAATGGAAAGTTCTTCTTTTCCATTTTCTATAGCTAGCTGTTGCGAGTATACAAATATTTTTATAACCAAATCCGAAATTCCTTGAGTTTCTTCATAAATTGTCTTTCCTAACTCTTCATTAAACGGTACAAAATTCCGAGTCCACTGGTATTTCCAAATAGACTCAAGTAAGAAAGAAAATTCATTTCCATATTTCATATTGTTATAAATAATTTCAGCATTACCTGTTAAACGTCGAGTCATTCGCAATTCCTTGCCAAACAGGTCGTAAGCTCCTGGTGTCCCAATTAAACAAAGGTTAATTCCGGAGTTTATTAGATATACGAAAAAGTTCATAATTTGGTCTGCACCACGCTTCTTTATATTCTGTGTTTCATCAATAATAAGAAGGCCTAATCCTATATTGTGTGATACCTGACTGATTAGAGGTAGCATGTGATCCACTGACATATTCCTAGAAACATATTTTTTATAATTATTCGTACCAAGGAGCTCATCTATTTTCATGAAAAATTGAAGGCACAAGGCCTTTAAACTAGAATTACTAGGTGCTTCTAATTTAAGCCAAACCAGTTGGATCTGATTATAATGTATGTTCTTATACTGATTATGTACAATTACTTGAGGAATATTAGAAAGCACTCGGTTAATAGTGGTCGTCTTTCCAATACCTGAATAGCCAATAAATGTCCCACAGCCAGCAGTAGTCCTAAAGTTTTGTCGGCTATTTATTTCATAAGAACGATTGATTATTTCTCTACCAGATTCATTAATATATTGTTTATAGTTCTTATCAAAAGGATTTCTCGCCAAATAACCTTGCATTATCAATGAATGAATCATATTCCACACTTCTATATGTACCGGTAAAGGTGTGAATAACTGAAAAAGACGATTTACCATATATATACGATAAGCACTATCTACGTGTTTTTCTTCTTCCTTATAGATTGGTTTAACCATAAGTTTCTTAATGATTGCTGCTTTATCCAATAATGGTGGCAATGCTTGAATTAAAGGGTTTTGGTTAAACTCTTCCAATGGAAACTCCTTATATTCTGCTTTAATTGCTTCCATTCCATTAGGTAGAAATATAGCATTACTCAATATCATCATCCCAATCTAATTGTTGTATAGCTCTGAACATATTGAGTTCATCATCTTGATCCTGAATGTCTTGTGATTCCACTATAAGTTGAGTGTCCATCACCAAATCTTTCTTTTTCTTTCTTAATAATTCCCGTTGTAATTCTTTTTCCTGCCTTTGATTATCCCTTATTCCTCTTAACCGCTCAGCTTTACTTAAAGAGTCATCCTTTTCCATTTCAGTTTTCTTCTTTCCTTTACCAACAATCTTTTGAATATCGTCGTATAACTTCATCTTTTCCTGCAATTCTTTTTCCTTAGTCTTACTATCCAATGACTCTTCATATTTGATTATCTGTTTGATTTCATCAATACCTCTATGTTGGTACTTGGTCAAATGTTCAAGCAATGTTAATTTATGAAATTCACCATCTTCATTGATGGTGTAAATGTAGGATAAGTCACGTGGATCATACCAGATTTTTATTTTTTTGCTACCATTAATCCTTGCTGACTGGTACCAATTGTTTTTAAGTGAATAATCCGAAGCATAAAGCATCTTCTTAAATCTAACTCCACGGGACGTTATAGAAGCCGAAAAATCGGTTGGTAGTAAGTGCATTTTCACCGTTTGCTCTGGTAGGATTCGGAGTTGTCCTTTCATGTTTTTTACTCCATAGTCCCATATTTTAGCGGGAATTTTTTCTATTCCCTCTTCAATCATCGTTTCATTCAAGACATACTCACTCAATATGTGGTGATTATTATGAAAAAGTACACATTTGATCAGTATTCTAGTAAACTCGTCAATAGAGAGACTGGCTTTTAATCTATAATCTTCTTCCCCTCTTTCTTTTGCGTTCTTCCCGTTTTTAACAACTCCATTTGCAAAAGGCTTGATTTTTAAGTTGAATAGTCCGAATAGTCTTTCTATTACCCCTTTAAAATCAGGTCTGTACGATGCAGCATTCTGTATTGATATACCTAATCCTGCAATCGCATCTTCAATTTGTTTCCCATTTAGTTCGCCCCTATCAGCAAAAATTCTTTGTGGGACACAAGAAACGTCCCACTCATTCTCCTCTAACTTGATACCATACTGTAAACAATAATCCTCCTTAGAAGTCATGCTATTTACTAGAGCAACCATTACACCCGTATAAGAGTTAAATGATTCAAAGGTAACATTAATGCCCATTATCATTCTCGAGTACACGTCTATGCAGCATATAACCGTTGGTCTACCCACAATTAAATTGCGATCGATCGAAGAAACTAAATAGATATCAAACTGTGTAGCGTCAATCTGCCAAAGGGTTCCTGGACCCAATCCTGCATCCTGGGTAGAATTACCGATAATCGTCCTGTGATTTTGAAAGTAGTTTCTTGCTCCCTTTCTGCTAATCAGTTCCTTCTTCGGGTTATTTAACTTCCTATACCAATACAAAAACTGGTGATAGGTTGGTATTCTAGAAGAATCTAGTAATACAGGCACTTCATTACCTTTACTGTCAGTCCTTACCTCTGTAAAGAAATCCTTTAAAATCAATTCATAAGTAGTTTTTAGTGAAATCTGCCTTTCATTATAGTAATAGCGATTCAATCCTGTTTGGAAGTATTTTTTGATTTTATCATCCACATTTACACCCATTTGAGCTCCAGACTTTCTTGGCCGCCCTCTCTTTTTATCGCCAACAATTCTTTCCTTCCCTTTTGATCCACATAAATTAAATGCTGGAAGCAATCCATTACGTATCTTTCCACCCTTCCAAAAACTCACAAGATAACTTTTTACAGTGGAATAATTTATTTTATAGGATGTTACAGCTAGTTTAATTGCATTTTCTCGATACCTGCTTTGGAATATCAAAACCTCAGAATCTACTTGTTGAAATACGAAATTCACAATATCCCAAGCACGATTTCTTCTTTCCTTTTCTGCGTCACTAAGTTCTTCTTCTACAACATTACGTACATATGGGTCATTTTCCAAAACAACTATTTTTTCAGTTTGGTAATCAGCAATTAATTCATCTTTCTTCATCACAAATGGCCATCTAATTTTATTCATATCTATTGCATATATAATAGAAGAGAGTCGATCAGAATATACAACTCGTATTATTTTTCCATCAAGATATTGTAATAATGAATTCTCTTTTAGTTCCAACTAAATCAACCACCTTATATTAGTAAATCGCTGACTTTTGATGATAGGTCTATCTTTTTTGTCATATCAATTATTAGTTCCTTCTTTGCTATCAAATACCGAAATAGAAACAAACCTGTACCCTTCTGTAATTCTTCCGTTTTATCAAACTGTTTTAGTACCTCCCTTATTGGAAGTTCATCATTTTCTAGGAGGAACCTAAGCATTACAACAGATAAACTTTCTTTATCCAGCTTTCCCTCAGCACCCTCCAGCAAAGTTTCCCTTACCCATTCAATATTTTTCGCCAGTTGTCTAGGCAATTGCTTTTCAGTGATTACTTTCCAATCAACTCCCTATTGCTGCCAATACCTTCTTTCGATCTCCAATTTTTCAAATGTAATTTTCCTTTTTAGTTCCGTAGTATTTTTTATGGATCTTGCTACATACTTCTCTTCTCCATTAGCGTCTTTCATAGTTAATAAAAAGTTCGTGGTTAACACATAGGGCTCTTTGGTCTCCTTATCCGTGAACTTATCAAAACGTAAGTCCTCTTTGTCATCAACTACCTCTAGAACATCTAGGAGTGGAAAGGATTCTCTAATGTCAGTAACCATCGAATTAAACTCGAATAATAGAAAAGCCCTGTATTGATTGTCCGAATGGAGTTGATGAATGCGACCTGTTTTTATTCCATAAATTCTTGTAGCACGCCCCTTTGAAGAAAACTCATAGGTATTTTGCCAAGGCTTATAGTCAGCACCTTCCCCCTTTCCTCTTCCTTCTTTTTTATATCTTTCTAGCTTTTCTTTGCTCCAATGACTTGTTCTCATTTAACTTCTCCTTTAAGTCCCAACAGATAATAAAATTGACTATTGACAATCTAGTTCGTTTTTTTTGAACAGATTATCAATAGTCAATAATTTTTTGTATTAAATATAGGTAAGTTCACTTTTATAGATTCACCTCCAAATAAAGATTATCAAGATCTTCTTGTAGTATCCCTAAATAACGCTTGGTTTCGGCAACGGAGCTATGATTCAAGGCTATACATATGTAGTCAAGAGATATTCCCTTTTTAAAAGCCCAGAAGCCCCAAGTTTTCCGCATGCCGTGAGTCGAGAACCTTTCTTTTATACCAACCATATCACAGGCTTCATTCAATACTGTTGCGGCATATTGCCTTGAAATAGGTTGATTAAATCCCTTTCTACTTGTAAAAAGATATTCATCTTGTTTTTTATCGGGATATTCCTTTATATACTCTTTAACCGCTTTTGTTAGATTCTTTGTAATGGGGAAACGCTTATATTTTCTAGTTTTCTTTTCATTGATTTCTATAAATCCCTTCACTTTCCTACCATCCCAAACATGGCTCACTTGTAATTTCAAAATATCGCTTATTCTTAAAGCAGATGAGATTCCAACCATAAATAGCAAATAATCTCTTTTATTTTTTCCACGTAAATATCCTTTTACTGCTTCAAGTTGTTTTAAGTCTCTTATTGGCTGAACAACCTTCAACGATTACACCTCCCTTAAAAACTTACAAAATCATTGTATCCGGTGAATGAAGAAACCTCAAGAGCCTGGAGGCAATGAATAATTTGTTAAAAAAATAACTATATGGTTTCTAATTACAATTAGAATAACAATTTAGGTATAATTATGATAATAATAAAAATAACTGGGGGTGAATATTATTGGTATTTATTGATGTACTTAGTCATTACCAAGGAATTATTGGAACAATTATTGGTTTTTTATTGAGCTATTTTTCTAGTCGTACAGGAAAAATAAAATTACAACAACAAAACTGCTACATCAATTTTCCTAATCAAGAAGAAAACGATAAAAACAAAACCGGTAAAATAGTATATGCAAAAGATTATTACTATTCTTCAGCAAAAGATATAGTATTTAATTGTGAGATGCTCTATTTGAATTCTTCCTCTTCAAATAAAATACTTACAGATTTAGAGATTAAAATAGTAGGTAATAGAGGTGGTACTTTATTTAACCCTCTATACCAAGTTGATCACTTTATTGATGGAAATCAATTAGAGAGGAATTTAAAGAAACATGAAACTGAATACTTTAAACTTATTTCATTAAAACCAGGTGAAGTCAAAGCAATTCGCTTGTTGTCCTTTATAGAAACTGATTTTGTCCTAGATGAGCGTGGTATAAAAGAAATAGATATATCTTTTAAAAAACCTGACAAATTTATCAAAAAGAAAAGCAAGAAGAAAATAATTCTTCCAAAGTTAGAAATGAATAATAATTTCAGGGAATTTCTATTACAAAATGAAACTGAATTATTTTTCCATGGATAAATAAGAAATTTTACAAAATCATTGCATATTCATAGTTTTGTAAGATTCAAGTTTTCTCAATATGGAATAAAACAAAGGAATGTTGATATATCAGCATTCCTTTGTTTACACAACATGTTTTTGTAAAGTAATTATTTATATATACTCTTTATATTTTTCTCTATAGATTTCTTTCGCTTCTTTTATAATTTTTTTTTGCAAAGGAAACGTAATGGAATATATAGCTAAAAGTAAAGACACTATACTAATGCTATTAGAGAAATTTACCCAATCTTGTCTCTTGGCCCAATCAGAAAATATTCCAAGAGTTTTCACATGATCACCTTCTGGATATTTAGTAAAAAACACCAGCCAATAAAAATTAAATAAGAACCACACAATAATATTTATCAATATAATATTGTAATATATTATTTGCTTATCCAAAGCAATATATTTTGATAGTTTTTTTCGAGATATTGGATTTATTTGCTCTCTTTGCTCTACTTCATTTATCTTTTCATATGGAAACATCTTCTTGAGTCCCCAGAAATATACGACATTCATTACGTAGTAAACAAATATTACAAGTATATTTATATACAACAATATTGTCATTATTAAAACCCATGTAATAATGATTTGATTATTTAATAAAAAAACCAATAAAAGTGCCGAAATCGATAGCAACATCAGATATAATAATGGAATATACCCAACAGGATACTCACGCTTTTTCTTTTTATTTCTACTAACAACCAAACAAATATTAGTAAGCAATATTGGTAGTAAGAATAACGGGGAAAATATACTATTCAAAATCAACAGAGTAATTAACAATCCATATAAAAAAGTAAATAATAACGTTAGGGCTTCTTTGTTGTTCAATTTTCCTAGTTCTGATAATCTGTATGCTCTTTTCATAATACCTCCCTCCTAGTAACCTAAACTTCTTCTACTCGTTCTATCCTTACACTAACATAATCTATAACACCAACTAGGATACCTCATAGGAAAATTATACCATCTATATTTAAAATAATTGGAAAATTATTAAGGTCAGTTGCTTAAAAGAGCAATTTTGAAATCACACAATTAAACCTTTATTGTGCTTCATTATAATCTATTTTTTGTACCTTTTTCACCAAGAAATAGCATGTTTCCTATCTTCGTCCCAAAACACTAAATCGAGAGGTGAGTTTGTCCTTCATTCTTATGAGGTTTACAAAGTTCGATTTAATTGTAGCTACCCCTTTCTTTCTAGGAGGGGCTTTTCCGAAATATCCCTTATCTTCTTCGCATAATTTGTCATTAAAGGAAAACTAAACTCTACAATTTATTAAAGCAGCTGTACTCAGAATCATATGTTGATCTTGAGCAATGGATAGAAGAAACCAATCAACAAGAAGATTGTAATATGTATATACCCTAATAATGAAGAACAGACTTTTGAAATGCAATGTTCTAAAATATCTCCTGGAGAATAAGAATATCGGCTTAGTTTATATGTAAGTACAGATTCTAAGCATTATTGTTTCCGGAAATAAATTGGCAAAATGTATTCCTGTTTTTTGAAATTACAATTTATAGAAAGCTAAAGAGTTTCTTTTTAGAGGTATGAGTTAACCATATTTGACAAAACAAATCAATCGTTTTAAATAAAGACGACTAAGTATTATATTTATTTTTTTTTTAAGAACATTATAGATATGCATGATTAATGTAATCCAATAATGTACAATTAATAATAGAAAAATTGGTAAAACTTACTCAGGGATAGGTGATTTTGTGGCAGAAGTTTCAACTTTTTTGAAAACTATTGGAGGTACTTTCTTCTCTTTTCTATTACCAAGGATAAAAAATTCCAAGTTTTTTCGTGATATTAAGGATAAATGGGTTAAAGATAATTATGCACAAAAGACAACATTAATGTTCCAAGCAGCTGTTGATGATGCCAAAGCAGCACTAAACTTACCAAATGATTTAGTTCTCAAATTATTAGAGGATCCAATAAATAGAAACGAAGTTTTTCGTTGGGTACTAGAAGGGATACCAGAAAAAGTGGATCAGAGTAAATTAAATTTAGAACCATATATAGAATCCTACAACCAATATCAAGATTTAATTAGACCATTTTTTGAATTGATTGCTCTGAGCATAAATGATTATAAGGATAAACATTGGGACCCTGAGTTTTTGGAATTACTTAATAAGGTTGATATTTTAACAGACATAACAGAAAGAGGTTTTAATGAAGTAATCGAAAAACAGACTACATTAGAACAACTATCCAAAGAAAGTATTAAATATACTGAAGAAAATAATAGATACCTCAAAGAAGTAATAACTCCTACTGAATATAATGACTTAAATGAATTAATAAAAAAAGGTAATTTGATAACTGCACGTGAAAAGGCAAAAGAAAGACTAAAAAGGCCTAATATTAGGCGTAATGAAGTATTAGAATTAAACATTGTAATAGCTAACTCATTTATAGAAAGCAGGGAATATCAAGAGGCAATCCCATATCTTTATACTGCTATAACGAATTGTGAAGAGGAACATAGAGAGAAAAGAATAAGATCCTTAATAGATATTTTCGAAAATAACTACGATCAAGCTATAAGTAATATTAATAAAGCAATCGAAATTGAAGGGAAAACAAATAAAAATATAGAGATACTAATTAATATACTAATTGGACAAAAAAAGTTTGATACAGCTATTAATATTATTGAAGATCAACCTGATAGTAATTATGAAGAGCTTAAAGCTAATATTTGGCTATCATCAAAAAAATATGAAAAAGTTATAGAAATCGCTAACAATAAAGCTGAAGAACAACCAGAGAATATTGATTGGTTATTAATAAAGGCTGAATCATCAATTTTAAAACTCGAAAATGACATTATCAATAATAAAATTACTTATCCACATAAAATTTTTGAAGATATAATGCCAATGTTAGAGAAGATTGAACAAAGGGTAGATGAAAATATTGGTATCATTAATAGAATAAAAGAATTGAAAGCTGTACTTTATTATAGGTGCAACAAATATTCAGAAGCTAAGTTGTTATTTGAGGATTTGTTCCATATAGAAAAGGATTATTCTAATCATTTCTTTAAAAACCTTTTATTAAATAGTTTATGTGATGAAGATTGGCAAAAAACTATAAAATTAATTGAAGAAAAGAATATTGTGCATGATTTAGAAAAAAGCGAAATTCTTATCTTAGCAGATGTCTATATTAGAGTAGGAAGAGCAAATGATGCAATAAATCTTTTAAAAAATCATGAGTATGAATTTAAAGGTAAAGACTCGTCACTACCTAATAAATATTACTTTTCCTATATTGATTCGTTATTTTCACTATTAAAACATAATGAAATTAAAGATTTGATTAACACTTTAGAACTAGAAGGAGATAACCATAAAGTAAGTACCTTAGAAGGTTACTACTCATTGAAACAACAAGATTGGGAAAATGTAATAAAACATTTCGAAACTACCCTTGATAAATTAGAAGGAACAGACTTAATAGAAGTAAAAGTTTTTTTAAGTCTAGCCTATTTAAACAAAGGTACTGATGAAAATTATCAAAAGCTAAAAGAAATCATTTTAACAATTCCAAATTGGATTCAGCATGAGTTATTAGTTCAGCGTTATGTTCATGCACTCTACAACCTTGGTGAATATGAAGATATTTTCAAAGTCTATAAAAATTTACCATTTCAATCAATTTTTATTTTGGATGTAATTACAACTATCTATTTTAATCTTGGTTGGTATGATATAGCTAAAGAGAATTACCTATCTCTATATCAACAAACTGCTAATCTTGAATACCATATTAGTTATGCTAACTGTTTATACCGTCTTGGTAAAACCAAGAAATGCCTTGAAATTTTAGCATCTGTAGAAATTAGAGTCTTAAAATCAGGTAAAGTTGAAGAGTATCAACTACTTAGTTTGGCTTATTTGAACGCAAAGGAATACAGGAAGTCTATGGAATATGCTTACCTAACATTTTTAGTAGGGAAAGATAAACCGGAAGTCTGGAAATTTTTCTTCATTCACATATCGCAACTTAGTCAATTAGTGAAAAATCCTGATCCAAAATGGATAGAAGAATACCAAAAGATGTTTGTTCAATTTGAGAAAGAATTTCCAAATGAAGAACCTATTTTTAAAAAGGTACAAGTTTTTGAAGGTGATAATATTTCTAATGCCTTAATAGAGGAACTTAAACAAACAAGTAGTATCTCATCTATTGTATTCACTCTTATTAATGATCAAAAATTACCTTTAAGTTTTTTAATTAGCGTATTAAAAAAAGGTCCATTTGAAACTTGGGCATATGTAATGGGTGAAAAAGATTACCATCTTTGGATTGTTAATGGAACTATTAATGAATTATTGGAGGGTGCTCGTATAGCAGCTACCTCATCAAATATTTTGTTAGACTTTACTACTTTACTGACTTTGCAACAACTCGATTTACTTGAAATTCTAATCGAAAAATATCAAGTTTATATTCATCAAGATCAATTTGATGCTGCTTTTGAGGAATATACCCAAAATAAGGTTATTAGTGATCAAGGAATAAAGTATTTGTCATACGAAAACGGAAAAATAAGATTTACTGAATATTCATCCGATCAAGTAAAAGAATCATTAAAAAAACAAGAAGATATAATTGAGTGGGTTAATAAAAATTGTAAAAAAGTTGGCAACAAGATTAAAAATAATAACCTAAATGATTCTGAAAAAAATAAAATTCCTTTCTTAAATAACCCATTAGAAATTTGCAAGGATAAATCTCTAGCAATGTTAGTAGATAGTGTATTAATAAGGGATTATGCAACAACATACTATGAAGTGAAATGTTTTACATCACTAGATTTAATTAACTTACTACAGGCAGAAAAAAAGATAGAATTTGAAAAACATACTGAATTATTAGGAAAGCTCATAATGATGGGCCATGTATTAATCCCCATCAGAAAGGAACTTTTTATTCATTATCTTAAAGAGAGTAATTATAGAATAAATTCTGAGGTACAACTCTTAATTGATTATTTAAAAATCAATTTTATTAATGAGAATTACTTAATTAATCTTGTAGCAGATATACTAAGTTGGATTTGGATAGAAGAAATCCCATTAAATAACAGACAAATAATAACAGATCAACTTTGTACAGCCTTGTGCTTTAATAGAAAAAACGCTGTTATTATACCTAAATTAATTTCGGTAAGCAAATCGAAATTTCATTTTTTAGTAGAACATCAATGGAAAAAATTGAAAGATTGTGTCGAAGATTGGCTAAAGGTACAGATTATTAGCTAATTAAAATTTAAATTCCTGTATTTGAGCATCTTACCTAAAAATCATCCGCTATGTTTAAGGAGTTCCGAAAACTTATATTTTCGGAACTTTTAATATTAGTTCCAGTACAAAACCGTTTCTCTGTCAAAGAAACGTAATAAGATCAGAATTATTGTAATCCTATTCTTACATTTTCTTTCATACTTGCTGCTTGCCAAAAAGTGTTAAGTATGGTGTTTAATATTATTCTGATTTACCCTTTCTTAGTCTCTTTCTATAGACATACCACCTAAAAATAAACCGCCCCATTACAATGAGTTGGCTTTAATTGAAATTCAGTTCTAATCACATTTAACGCTATTTCATACCATTTGTAATCCATTCATTAAATTCAGTCTTTGTTATGTTTGCATGATAATAATCCCCAAATTTAGCATCATTTGCTTTTGTATACCAGGATTTTACATCTTTCTTGGCATTTTTATTGATCTGTATATCTATCATGTTATTGTAAAATAGGCTTGACATTACAATAGGTCCTACACCGTTTTTATTCCCTAAATCGGATAACTTGGCAGCGGTTGCTACCGACTTACCAATCCAAACAAGATTATTTATACCTGAGCTTTTACGGCCGGCTTTTACAGCAAGAGTTACGCTGGTAGATAAACCGATTCCGGCTTTTATACTTGGTAATCCTCTTTCTTCTAACAAAATATTCAACATTTTCATATACGTGTTTACATAAAAAGAGCGACTTGCGATTTCGTATATATCGTCTTTAACAGGAGTTGAATAAACTGCAAATACGCAATCACCACGGATACCAATTTCCTTTAATTCATTTCCATCTAATTCTCTTCTGAGTATCTCAATTATTTCCGAAGTAAAACCTCGAATCACTTTGGATATTTCCACATCATCTTTTTTAGTAAATAATGAAGTAGAATCTCTTAAATCTATAAAAATAGCACTTGCCCATGCTTTATAACCATTGGTATATGTGAAGTCTTCATCTCTAGGAAACTGCTTTACCTCATTTACTCCATCAGTGTTGTCTAAAATTTCTTCTACCTTCTCTTTTCTCTCTTTATAATCATAAACTAATTCTTTCATATTACATCCCTCCTACTTTTACAAGTATAACTCCCACCACGAATAGAAATAATATCATTGCAATTCCAAAGAAAGTGAATTTAATGCCTTTGTTGTAATAGGTATATTTAATGGTCGATATATTAGCGTTTACATATATTTGAGCAAGGAGGTCGTCAATTTCATCTTCTTTTGAAAGTGAATAGATCCTTTCTTTATACTCAGAAAATTTGTTTTGAGAAATACTTTCAAAAAAATACAATGAGCTGTTCACGTCTACGTTATGGTTTAAATTAACATCTCTTGAAAGCCTTGGTACTAATACTCTAATTAAACAATAGGTCCCGAAAATAAAAAAGGACCAAGCTGTAATAAAAAGAAACAAGAAGAGAAAGTTTGAGAAATTAATATTTGTAATTGAAAGAGTCACTATTTTCATTAACATTTCTATTGAATGTTGTGAAGTGAAAAGAGTAAAAAATATACCCACTACAGCTAGCACAATAGAAGATTTGGTATCACAAGATTTAATCCAATCTAGGTGTCTATCTAATTGTGAACACAAATGATCTCTTTCAGGGGTTTGAAAATTATTTGTATTATTCATCATTTCCTCCGGTTGATATTTGGCATAAAAGGCATAAGCACTTAAAATAAGATAAAACAGTTAATTAAGTAACTGAACATATCTTCATAAAAATTTAAAGAAATAAACAAATAAAAACTTAAGGGTTAAGAATTCTCAGGTTTCTCGCTTACCCTAGTTACTGATGAACACTTCTAAAAATTAACCATATTTCAATATCATCTTCCCTCTCTTCATTTTTTAGATGTTTATATGAGACATTATTAATACTATTATAGCAATAATCTTAATTTGTATTATATCTCTACACTCTATTGATATATCTGAGCGATTTGTTTTTAGTAGTCAACTTACTTCACGAAGAAGAAAGTGAATAATTTTATTTTCCGACTCTAACCTTACATAATCTTTTCATATTAATTATTTAAGATTGGCAGAAATAAGAACCTAAATAAAAAATAAGAATGCTATTAATACAGCATTCCTTTGTTTACTCCCCTGGCTTTTGTAAACTAATATCACCAGTTACAATAAGCAAACCATATTTTCTTATAATTTCTTTTTAAAATTCCAGAATCTCCAGAACCCTTTCTCCGCATCGAATAAACTCTTCATACGATTTTTCCATTTCTTCTTCAATATCCCATAAATAAATATTATCTATATAATCGACGCTAACACTAGGATATCTATCAAATAGATGATCCAATTCCTTTTTATAATCCTCATCGTCAATTACTTCATTTAGATAATCTTCATTTATTTTCATGTGTGTTTTCTTAAAGACCCATAGTTCGATATTTCCTACGACTTCTGAATATGAAGTTAAGCCCTTACAATAAATATCTAGTGGAACTCCCGATAGTTCGACTGGCGGCTCAGACAAAAGATCTTTTGCTTGCTTATCAAAATAATCCATTAGTCGAAAAAGTTGATTCATTTCCTCTGTGCCGTTTTTTTCGATGTAATGTTCTGAAACAATTCTAATTAAATAATTTACATCACGAATAAAATTTAGACGATCATAAAAATGATTTGAAACTTTATTATACATCTCTACTTTATCTAAAATCCGTGTTTTTTCTCGTCTTTTTCTTTCCTTCATGACTCCATTGGTTACATCATTAGCAAATCGTCTTGAGGTACCCCATAATAATTTCTTCAACACGATATTCACTCCCCCTTAGTAAACACTTACATTACTATTATACATGAAACTAGCCCCTTTTTATGTCAAATCCTTCCACATAAAGTTTCGTATACTATTATTAGGAGAGCAATATCATTGAGGTTATATCAGCTAATACAGAGTTTAGACAAGTTTGAGTAGTAGATGATTACTGGAAGATCTAAGAAAAATGCAATGATAATTATAAAAAATGTCATCAAAGGTATCTTAGGCTAGCAAACCCTTTGTATTGCTTACTAGGAGATGAGAAGCATTTTTTAAGGCTTCTTTTCAATAGAGGTTAATAATTATATTCTGTTCAAACACATAACACCTTCCTTCGCACCCTCTCTATGTTTTTTATTAAAATTATTTTATTTCCCTTAAATAATCGGGATCTAATAAAATTTCTTCTTTATCGAACCCTTCGTGCTTTAAATGAATAAAAATTATGAGGCTTTTTGCATTATACGCCCAACGTGCTACACCCCCACTGTCTCTAAGATGTTGATAAGTTGTGAAGGAATCAGTATATCCAACTTCTAGAGGAATATTTCTTGGTTCTAGTTTGAAAATACTTTTTTTGCTTGTACTTATTTTCTTTTTCTCATTACCATCAATCAATAATGGCTTTGTCCAAGAAAAGTCTCCATCAGACACTGCCCCTCTTCCCCTTTCCGGTTTAAAATTCACACTATAAAGTCCTTCATGATAATTTCTTGAATGTTGATCAGTAAAGGTGTTTTGGAATTGATTCAATCCCAATCGTAACTTTCTATTATTATCTTCTATTTCCTTATCTGCACTTGGTTCTTCATTTATATCAATTTTTAAAAAACAAATATCTCTATCTATTATTTCAGCCCATATAAGACAAAAATAATATATATCATAAAAATCAGGGCACTTAATCCAATCGGGATATTGAAAGATACTGTTAACAATTTCTGGATTGTAGTATCCATCAATTACTTTTTTCCAGATCTCAAATAGAAATGATCCTTGTTTCGGATTTTCGTACAAAGATCTGTCTACAATTTGTTTTTTAAGAACTTTTTTATTATCTATGTTTAATATATGAAAATCCGGATTATAGATAGGCTTATAACTCATTTTTCACACCACCAAATTTTTTATTATAAGTATCATCCAAATTGCAAATTTTCAAACCCTTTATATTGGTTAAGCTCTAAAAAACTAAACTTCCTTCATTTTTATTTTGTTATAATGTTATTAGATCTCTTTATCCAAATATTTCAATTTCCAGATAGTTTCAGATATAAAAAAGGATAAAGGAGTTTCCCTTTACCCTCTGCTAGCATTCTTCTTTCTATTCAACAGCCCGAAATACCCATTAAACAACTTCAATAGTTCAACAGAGAGTTCATTCTCTTCCATTCCATAGTCTCTCAATACTGGCATCACATTCTGAAGAGCATCTTTACCTCGATTGAGCTTTTTATACTTGTTTCTCACATTGATTTCTGCAGTAGCCGTTGCAATGCTACTTGGAATCTTCATAGCCATTTTACGGATTCGAACGCACTCTTTCAAACCAATCTCATCCAGATTTTCATTTGTCCAATCTAAAACCTGATGTGTGAACCTAATTGCCTGTTTATAAAGGTTTAACATTCGAAATCTATCAATTTCAATCGTCATGTCTACTCCTCCTCTTCTTGCCCTTCCTTATCCAGGACTTTATCAATTTCCTGGATCATTCCTAGTAGCATACCGAAAATAACTTCGGCATCGTCATCTAGCTTCTCATATTGTTCTCGTGATATATACTTTTCCATAATCGCCATATCGAGAAAGGCCTGTATTTCCGCCGTGCTACCGAGGGCTGTATTCAAGCGATCTTTTTCCTTTCCATAATAGTAGTTCCGAAATCCTTCACTAAAATTGGCTGGTACACTTGCTGAAGCACGGCGTAACTGGTCACACAAATTGTACCTTTCTATGTCTGGAAATTCCTTAACTATTGCGTAGATGTCTCTTCTAAACCGTAATGCTCGCTTGTAAACCTCTTGTTTTCTTGGATTGGATATTTCCTTTTTGGTAAGTTGCATAAGTGCATCACTCCTTGATTTAATTGTGTTTTTGATTTGGGATTATTGTTTTACTCATTCTGAAGGTTTTGATTGAGGTTTTAGCTTGGGGATTAAATTTGGTCATAAGTCTATTTGGTCATAAGTCTGAAGCTCTCGTTTATCATTCAAATAGTGGTTAATGAGTATTCCCTCGGATTCGGTGAGATCTTGCATCCCCTGAATCATCCAGATAACTCCTGAACTAGCAAATTCCCCCAAAATGTGTTCAATGTCAAATATGCCATAATTAGCCTCCGCCCTTACACTTTGGTATTTGTTTTGCACTTCTTTTACCAATGGATTCACAGTTTCACCTCCTTTCATTTACCAAGCCAACATTCACTTGATAACAATATTCTATTATGGAACAATTTTAATTATAAGGTCTAAGTGTTCTAGCATGTCCTTACCTTGTCTGACGTATTCGGATTAGGAGCTAGGTCTGATTATCCGTAGTTTCCCTAAATTATGTCAATGCAATTGAATTGCTTTCAATTATTGGACTTTTGTATGTGCTCAATATACCTGTCCAATTAATACTGCAATAGTTGACTCAATGGGATAACCTAAAATTAATCCAGTTAAAACATGGTTAACAGTAGTCTTAAATGGGCTGGAGTAATCAAATCCATTCAAAAATGATGACAATTCCCATTTTTTTAGATTTAAGATTACCAACTCTTCCTCTAGTGAAAGTAGATTAACCCCTAGCTTCTCACTGAAGAGACGATATGTTTCAACAAGAGAGGCTAAATCAAATAATTCTTCCATAGTTCCATTATTTGCTATACCTATTTCATAAGGGAAGGCTGAATGGTTATTTTCAGAAATTGAATATCTTAGGTGAATTCGCTCAATTTTGTCTGTAATTTCATTTATCTCTTCTATATTTCTACATAACATGAACCCCATAGGCTTATTTCCTATTGAAACTTCTTCTAGCAATCTTCCATTTGTGTCTGTATATTCACCATTTGGCAAGAGCACATTATACCCTCCACAAAACAACAAATTACTCCAATCCAACATATTAGAAACATGCGGTAATTTTTCTGTTTTTGGATACTTGTAACGACATTGTAAATGTCCATTATTCAAAACTACCACTTCGTCATTCTTTTTGTATTCTCTGAGATAGAATCCAGAAAAACCATATCCGTTCTTATCCTTGTATCTTCCAACTCTTTCGCCACTTTCTGTTACCCATCCATAAGTTTTAGTTAATGTCTTCATATGTTCATTTCTCCTTTTCCTTATATGTACCAATCTTTGTTTAATGTTTCATCATTCTTGATCCATTCTATTATCCTTTTTCTCATTTAAACAGTTTTTAAAGTTCGACAATGTTTGAGGCCATTCGGATTATATGGTGGCACTTTCATTAGTGTAGCCATATACTTACTTCCTTCTTCCGTTAGTTCATCCAGCTAAATAGAGACTTCTTATATATAGACGGTTGTTGTTATTAATCATTTCAAACCGTCTCATATTAGTATCCAGGTCCCCCGGGCCACTTTGCATACGTTCTAAATCTCTACGAATTCGCTCATTCTGAGCACGCAATCTTTTTGTACTATTAGATTCTACTATCTCTGGTAGTACAAGATTTAACCTTCTCCGTGGAACTTCTGTCATAGGCGAATTTACGTCTTTGAGGATATCAATCTTATTCTCATTCCTAATATTAAGTGAATTAAACCATTTCATTCCTTCACTTTTAGCTATTCCAGGCGTGTACGAATCGAACTGAGAAAGCATAGTTGAATAAAGTAGTTTTACCTGATTCGAGGGCAAGCCAATATCCTTGCATGCTAGAAGCATATATGCCAAAGCCTGTTTCTTATCCATTTCTTCAGTATTAGTGTTTTCTTCTTCACGAGAGGTTATTTCTATTTTAAACTCCTGACCTGTTAATTCTTTTAGCACATCAAAGAATAGCTGCTTATATCTCTCCTTAATCCAATCGCAAGCAAAATCATTTGCTGCTGTTATTACCAATGTGTTTCCTTCAGTTATCTCACCAGATGAAGGGGCAATCCAAGTATCAAATGATGATTTTGATATATAATTGGAGATTTCTACTAAAATTATCTCCCACAAATCCTGTGAATCTTTTTCTATGCTTGAATCATTCATTTATCCATTTCCCTTCATCAATATTCACTTCTTAATAATAGTAAATCACTCGCCATCAATATTCATTTTATAGGTGTTTTTAAAAATTCTTAACTAATGAAATGTCGATTTATCTATTTGCAATTAGGATACCATTGTCCTTTATTGTTTAAGTTATTTACTGTTTTTAAATTAAGATAACCGTTTTCAGTGGATTTCTACTTTATCCCTTGTTCTAATATATCTAGGTGTAAGATGAGTTCCTTCTTTCTTATTACTAACTTTTCCATATTTTCATATTGCAAATACTTATCTTTTTATCGACGGGCACAATAAGGACACCATCGGCCAGTGAATAGGTTTGTAGCTTTTGTGGTCCATTTGTCCCCTTTTTCACATTTGACAGTAATAGGAGTTAATCTGCCGTTATATTGCTTTGTTAATAACTCCCCTCCTTTTTTCATTATCATTCTTTCTAATCTTTTAAGTGGTGGACAGCTCTTATAATATTCCTTAAAAAATAATTCAACATTATCAACTTGCGGTACTTGTAATCCTATATTGCCCAGTTCCTTTCGAATAGTTTTCAAGAGTATATCATCTGTTACTGCTTTATAATAAGGAATAATAATTAGTTCAATATCCTTTTCAGCACATAATTTTTCTTTATCTTTATCATCCTTTTTTCTTTTCTCAAAACCAGCTTGTGTTTTATGAAAATGTTCAATATATTTATAGTGTTGCTCACCGTGGTATTCAAAAGCTATCTCTTTTTCATTTTTCAGCTTAGCATAACCATCAAGAATATAGGGGCGAACCTTTTGACCATTTGGGTTAAAATCACAGTTTAGCAACTTTTCAAAAGCGTAACGAGTCTTATGTTCAGTAATAAACCAGGAACATTTTGGACACCATTGGCCTGCTTTTACATTATGAGGAGTCATTTTAAACTCATGACCATTTATACACATAAATTCCATTTTTCTTTCTTTATGGAAGTATTCATTGGAGATACATTTTCCTCCTCTATCCACAGCAGTTTTCTGAATCCTTTTAAACTGTGTTACCTTGTTTCTACCATGGCAGGTAGAACACCATTTGCCATTTTTCAATCTTGATGCTGTTGTTTCCCATTTATCCCCTTTTTCACATTTAACAACAAAAATGCTGTTACCATTTTGATATGATCCTGAAATAATTTCCCCATCTCGAGATTCAACTATTCGAATTATTCTCTTCATATGTTTTTCTTTATCATAGCAATGTTTAGTACATTCTGGGCAATTATTATGTTTTACACTTTGTGGAGATGCAGGCCACTTATGTCCTTGGTTGCATTTAATAGTCAAGTTTCGATTTTTCCAACAATCAATCTCACCTTCAACTATTTCCCATCCCTTTTGAGTAAGAATTGGCTTTATTTTATTCAATAACGCTTTTTTTCTTATTTCTTCCTTACACTTAGGACACCAACTATTTCTTTCGTTAATGTTTCTTAGCGGAGCAGGCCATCTATGAGATTTATGACATTCCCACTCTAAATCTGATCTGTTACTGACATATTCATTACTAATACATCTCCCTCCTTTTTCCATAGCAATTTCTTTTGCAAACATTAATTGCTTTTTCTGTTTCTCATTCAATACATGTTCCTCCATTCATTTTGTTTTACTAAAAAAAATTACTTCTTAGCAAACTTCTGCTTTTCAAATTTGTTTCATTAGGCATGCTACCCATATTTTTTGCATTTCATACGTAACCTACTAGCTTTAACATAAAAGGAAATAAATATACCACCATTTATAGTCAATGGTAAAAAATATAATCATTAAATAGTGGCCGTGAAAAAATCTCTATTGGTTTATACCTTCTGGAAAACAGGCAATAGAATAGATTAGGGGAGAGATGCAAAAATACCGACGGACCTTTATTGGATATAGTTTGGGGAGATTATTGAACAAAGGAAAAGAACTGGACCCGCTATTGGATCCAGCTCGAAATGTATTGATTTTTGATTGAAAAAACTCGATCGGATGATAATTGAAAAACCTTCGGAATACTCAAGGATTTTGACTGATTTCTCCCCGACCCTTTACAGTTAGGAACCTCATTGGAATCTCTAGAATTCCCTCCTTATTTATATCAAAATGTATAAGCGTATGATTTTCTGGTAAAATATATGAAAGGCACGTGCTGATAACACGGAGTCTACAGTAGTTTGCTCAAAGCGAGAAGCTACTCAATTACAACGTTTTGTATAAAGAGACCACCCTTCAGCTTTTGGACGAGCGTTTCGGGGTGGTTTTCTCTTTGTTTTATCGCCTTTTATTCCAAGTTATTTCTTCGGATTGGAAAGAAAAACATTGAGGAACAGCTATTGAAACCCTTATTGAAAAAGGGATTGAACAAAAGAAACTGGACGGAATCCTACTGGAACTGCCCCAAATTTGAATTGATTTTTGATTGAAAAAACCCTTAAGTACCGACTTTTTAGCATGAAAACCAACTATAAGGTAGGGAGCAAAAGCATTATTGGAATACTTAATTGGAAAAGACGATCATATTACTGATCGTCTTGTTTAACTATCGCACCAGTTACTTTAAGAACAATTCTTCACAAACTAAAACAGCGATTGGATAAAAAATTGCAATATTAAATTGTCACTTCAAATTCATCCACATATACTGCATTTCCTGTAATCTCTATTTTTAATTTTTTCTGTGTCATAGATACGTTTACTAATACCCGACCATCCTTATCAATTTCCTGCCCCTGTTCTACTATAAGGTTTAGAGATTCTTCATTTCTTTTTATAAATTTTGCAAAATATGCTCCCATTACCCCTGAAGCAGTCCCCGTAACTGCATCCTCTATTGTACCTGAGAAAGGTGAAGAGAAGTGTCGAGCGTGCATATTAGCATCAGAATCATAGGTTTCTAAACAAAATGGGTGAATTGATGCCTTTATATTAACCTGCCCTTTAGTAAAATATCTTCTAAAATAGCGTTAATCCTCCCTGTATTACGTAACCTTTAGCTCAATAAGTTATTCTCATTAAATACTAACTCAAATATAATGTTGCTTTTACAAAAAAAGAAAAAGGCAATCAAATCTGATTACCTTTTTAACATTAACGTTTAACTTATCACTAGCATCATAAATTATTGTTTTAAGGGTGCTTATCCCAAGGTTCAATTTGACCAATGGTTAGTATCTTCTTCTTTTTCTTAATCGCTTCAATGATCCCATCTGAAATTTCCTTATTTGTTAACCACCGTGAATTAGCACCCTCAATTACAAATCCCAATTGAACCTGGTAATATAAACACCTCTCAGTCATTCTAACTTCTCTCTTAATTTTACTTAAATCTGAACTACTTCCTAAAACATGGAATAATTCCCATTGATTTTTATTTATTGAAACTTCCTTTGCTATTATCTCAAGTGCATCTGGTGCATCTGAATGAATCCATGCTACTACAATATCAATATCACCATTTTGCTCTATTGTTGAATGCACTTTCTTTTGTAATTCATCATAATTTTTGTAATCAACCATTATTGGTGTCACATTACTTTTCATACCTGACTTTTCTATTAATTTCTTCATACGTCCTGAATTCCTTGCAACTATCGACACATGATATTCTTTAGCTAATAGCCAGAGTGACACATTTGATAACATTCCTGTTCCGCCAACTACTAATGCATGCTTCATTTATTTCCTCCTTCATTATGATACAATTCTAATATACTTACTTAGAAGGTGATTATGTGAGTCAAACAAAATTATTACTAAATACTGATAACGGAGTTTTTTTATTAAAAAAAGATTTCAACCAAGAGAGCAATTGGCGTTCAGATGATTGTTATAAATTTATATATTCTTTAAATGGGAGTATAAATTATCAAACTTACAGAAATCAGATAACCCTTAATAATCAACAATTCCTTTTATTAAACCCGCAAGATGAACATAAACAATTGGCAGTAGATAAAAGGAAATTTTTGGTTGAGTTAAAGCCTTCTTTTATTAATAAAGTTTCGCAATCTATATATTCTCTGTACAATGATATTCAATTTGCTTCATGTATCCAGAAAAACCCTCAGATAACAAATTGGGTAAAGTATGTATTGGAATATGTACAACTTGAAAAAGATGATAAAAAATCTACGAAATTATTTTTGGATCATAGTTTCACTCAATTGGCCCTAATGTTGCTAAAAAGTGCAGTTGGAAGTCATACACAGGACATAAATTTGAAATACTATAAAACAATTAGTCCACAAATTTATAAAACAATACTAGCTTTAAAAGAAGGTTATCAATATTCTTGGACCTTAGATGAAATGGCAGAAATATCGAGCTTAGGCAAGTATCAATTTGCCCATTATTTCAAGGATATCATAGGGATTTCCCCATACTCTTGGCTACAAACTTATCGAGTAATTCGAAGTCAGGAAATGCTTAAAAAGACAAATAAAACAATATTAGAAATAGCAATGGATAGTGGTTTTTCATCTGTTACTGTTTACAATCAATTATTCAGACGATTATATGGTATGACACCTGGTACTTTTCGAGAAATGTTTAATAAATAAACAACGGAACAAAAAACCATCATAAGTCCACATATTATAAATAAGATCCTTATAGACACGAATGAAGAAATCAATCCGAACACACCAAGAGAAATTGCATTTGAGAAATATAGAAGAAATGCATTGAAACTAAAGCCTCTGCCTAATTTTCCAGTTGGAAGATATTTTTGCAACAAATATACTCTTGATAAACCAGATATAGGTAAGCCAATTGCTGCAACTAATACTCCTAAAAAATACAATGGGATAGTATAGGAGAATCCTAAAAGGAGAATACCTATACCCCAAATCAATGAACCAAGCAAATAAATTTTCACGCTTAATTTTTTCCAAATTAATGGGATAAGTAGATTAACGGCAATGACAGCAGCACCATACCATCCTAAAAGTAAGCTATACAATTCCTCTCCAATTGGAGTTGTTTGTACAAGCTGCAATAATAAACCAACTTGCCACACCCATGTATTAAAAAACACAATGATTACTGTTACTATAAAAATTGTTCGGATTGTGTCTTGTCTTTTCGCCCAAATTGAAAAATCCTTTATTGAGATAAATATATCTCTTACTTTCCTTTGACTTGAATTTTCATTTGTTAGACTTTTTTCTGATAATTGAATTCTATAGATAAAGATTGCACTTATAAGATATGTCAATGCATCGAATGTAAAAAAATATACAATGTTAATTGTATTCATTAGTCCTAAACTAACAATTGGCCCTAACACAGTAATTCCCCTTGTAGCTGTATCAAGCAAACTATTAACAGAAGATCTTTCCTCTTCACTTGTAATAAGGGGCAAAATAGCCCTATGGGCAGGATTAAAAAAACAACCTAAGCACTGAATTAGAAAGCTCACTACTATTAAATGCCAATAATTTAATAACTCTAATTGATAAAATAACACCAGTGATAATGTTAGAGGTATTCTTAAAAGGTCGATTATTATTAATAGCTTTTTTTTATCTACCCAATCAGCAATTACTCCTCCTATCAATCCAAATAAAAGGTAAGGGAAAACTTGTGAAATTGCAACTCCAGTTGTGTATATACTTGATTCTGTTATCTCATAAGCTATAAATAAGAAGGCTAACCCAGAAATAACATCCCCCAAATTAGAAGTCCCAGCTCCTAATAGGTAAAATAAAACATTTCTATTATTTTTTAAAACTTTTAAATACATATTAAATCACCTCTCCTTGAGTGTACTTTTTATTTGAGGTGATTTCTTTACTAATATTGCTATCTTTTCTTGCAAGATTATGGTGTATTTACAATTATTATCTTTCATAACATAAATAAGCTACATAAATAAACTGCTGATTCAATTAAAAAAGAGTGCAATTCATTCTTTTCGAAATGCACCAGTGAGTTGAAGATGAATTGAGACGCTTCTTCAAAAATCACACCCTTTAACGGAAGACTTGATCTCAAGATAAGTTTTTCTGGACTTAACGTTCCAAAACCTTTATACTAAATTTTATTATATGAATGGGGGTGTTGAAAAATGGGTAGAAGTATTAGTTTTAACAAAGAACATGCTTTGGATAAAGCTATGTATTTATTTTGGAAAAAAGGTTATGACGCTACATATATCTCAGATTTGATTGAAACAATGGGAATAAGTCGATCTACTCTCTACGATAGCTTTGGGGATAAGGATGCATTATTTAAACTGGTTTTAGAACATTATAAAAACTATGGCAGCCGAAAGAGAAATTTACTTTTTAGTGGTATAAACACTAAAGCATCACTTAAATCCTTTTTTTATCAACATATTGAAAAATGCTATACAGATGACATTCCCAAAAGTTGTATTATAACTAACTCTTCACTGCTAATTGGACATATTGATCCTTCCATAGAAGAAATACTTCTGAATGATTTTAATGAACTTGAAAAAGTATTTAAGCAAGTCATTGAAGAAGGAAAAACGAAAGGAGAAATTTCACAAGAGGCTAACACTGAATTAGTTGCATATTCTTTATTAAGTTTAAATCATAGCATTAATTTAATGTCCAAATATAAAAAAGAGAAAAATCTAGCCTATAATCTGGTGGATAAGACTATTGCAGACCTATAGTCTTTCTTTTTAAAGCATTTTGGAACAAGCGTACCAAAAAAGTATAAAAAAGGGAATGATAAAGTTGACTAAAAAGACAAATTTTCTAATTTTTATTTTGGCTATTAGTTGTGGTTCACTTGCTGCTAATATTTATTATGCACAACCAATTGTACAATTCATTGCAAAAGATCTGAACATCTCTTCTGATTTATCTGGATTGCTCACTACTTTTACACAAATTGGGTATGGATTTGGCTTATTTTTCATCGTACCAATGGCTGACTTATTTAAAAGTAAGAAGATAATAGGAACTCTTATCGGACTTACTATTATTTCATTAATTGGTATGCTAATTTCGACAAATGGAATTATTTTTACTATATTAACAACCATAATTGGCGTTGGAGCCTGTGCGGCTCAAATGTTAGTTCCACTAACAATGAGGATTGTACCCATTGAAGAAACAGGTAAATATGTGGGGAAAGTGATGAGTGGTTTATTGATTGGGATTATGATTGCTCGCCCATTATCTATTGGAATAGCTGACTGGTTCGGTTGGAGAATGGTATTTCTTTTTTCATTAATCACGCTAGTTGCCGTATTACTACTAATTATAAAATTTTTGCCCAACTATGAGGTAGTAACGTCTAGTAACATGTCATATCCAAATTTAATCGCTTCTATGGTGAAACTACTAATAAATACATCTCCTTTACAACAAAGAGCTTTTTATCACGCATGTTTATTCGCAACATTTAGTCTCTATTGGACAACAATGCCAATTTTATTAAGGTCTGAGCCATTAAACTTTTCAAATAATGAAATTGCATTAATTGGTTTTGTTGCAATAGCTGGAGCTTTATTAACTCCTACTATTGGTAAACTAGCAGATAAAGGTTATATATTTACAATGACTAATATATCAATGGTGCTCGTACTATTATCTATCGTACTATTATTTTTTGTTCAAGATCATTCACTATTTAGTGTAATTTTAATCCTTATCTCCGGAATTAGCATTGATATTGGTGTATCAGGAAATTTATTATTAGGTCAAAAAGTTATCTTTGGTTTGAAACCCGAGATAAGAAACAGACTTAATGGATTATATATGACTATTTTCTTTTTGGGAGGAGCCTTTGGTTCATGGATTGGAAGTTTTACTTACTATAAATTTAATAGTGAAGTAGCTTTACTCATTGGAACAGCTTTTCCTTTAATCGCCTTATTAGTTCATTTAATAAAAAATAATACAATAAATTTATCAAAAACCAATAGTAAATACATGCCCTAACTATTAATGTACCCCAAAAGTTAGAGTGAAAATCTAATTTTTGGGTACACTAGCATTATCTTCTACATCAGGAACAAATTAATCACTATTATTGCTATTCTTTATTCGTTTTGGCCTATGTTAAAAATAAAAGAATAACCAAAACATCTCATATATTTCTCCAATACCTTATTGCATAATCCTATTCTTGTTACTTAGAAGAATAAGGGTAATCTTATCATTATTTGTTTCTAAGATTTTAATTGTACTTCTACGAAGTTTCAATTAACATTTAATCCCTTTTATTACCCTGTAATTTGTCAAGTAATAATTTTTAATGGAGGAATTACATAAAAGCCTCCTGTCAATCTCAGGAAGATTTTAGGCTAATTTCTTTACTAAGTCCACAATTTGACTCTAATTTAGTAGCTCGAATAGGTTTATCTTATTTCTTTCCCCGTAGCTAAATCCTGGCATTTTAGCTGCTTTACGCAGTATCATTCCATTCATTTTATTATATATAATAAAATCTTTATCCTTCAAATTTGCATAGAAGGTATACGCCATTTGTGTTTCTACGTCCCAACTGTTCCATAAACTTGGGCTTAATACCATATTTTCAGAATACAACGGTAATATGAGAGATATATAAAACTTCACCTTTTCTATGGGTGAACTTTGTAATTGATTAAATAAGTCTAAGTAAATTTCTTTTTCGCTGTCTAAACAACTTAATAAGATATAAGAATGGCCTTTCTCTGGAATTGCAGTAATAGCAAGGCGATGGATAAACCCTTTAACCTTATTTTTAATTTTCTTTCCATTCAAATCATAGTCAGGAGCAATGTATGCATAATTTGCGAAATTAATTTGCTCTGGTATTTTAATAATACAGGTTGTTACACCAGTATGCTTTCCAGCAAGGATTTCTTTATCGAAATGTTCTTTTATAGAATCAAATTCTTTCATATTTAATTGTAAACTTCTGTACCTGGAAACCATATCAGACCTGCTAAATACTGTTGGATGCTTTGCAAATTGAGTTCTGAAAATATCCATTGACATCCAAACTTTATAATATTCAAAGATAAAAGCCTTATAAGCATATACAAATTTCATTATCTCACTTGTTTCATCAAAATCAGGTGCTCCCTTTTCAATTGCAGCAAAAGCAATATTATCATGTAAATCACAAAAGCAAGTTTCAGTTGTTGCAGCATTTGCACTTGTTCTACTCATTTCGATAATAAGTTCTTGTTTCCCGTTGTTAAGTGGAACTATTAAAGGACTTTTTTTAGTGTCCATTAAGTATACATGTCTTTCATTGCCTGCTAATAAAGAAATAATTTTATTATTTTGCAAAGCATGAGCTCCCTTAATTTTCCCTTTACAATTTTGTTGATCTGGATGCATACAGAGCTTTTTCATTGATTTTCTCATCATTTCACCAATCAATACTTCAGGTGGTTTCTTAGTTTCTATGGGTGGATTAAAGTCTTTATTGTGGCAACAGTTTATAAAGACTTCACCACTTCCACAAGGACAACTCTCCTTTTTGCTAATCTTGATACGTTTTAATAAATTCAATTTATTGGCTCCTTATATATTGTAGTTTTCTTTTCTAATTTTGAGATTGGAGTAAGGGTCTAACTGCAACAATCGTGTCAAAATACTTTTGTCCATTCGAAATCGCACAAACAATAGCAATTTCTTCCTTACATCCCCTCACTCGTTCAATAAAATGCCGGTATTAGATTTTCAATATTCCAATTAATTTATTTTATTTTAATGATATTGTAAGTTTAATAACTTCAAAAATAATGTTCCCCTCTGAATCTCTCTCAAACTCAAAAGGATAAGCCCGTGTTTTATTTCCTTCCATGTACTTCTTCACTTGCGACAACTGTTTTATATAATTGATACATCGTGAATTAGAAGGAAAAGAGTCTATAAAATCGCCTTCCTTATCAAATAATTCAGTAAAAACCTGACCAGGACTATTATAACTATTAACCATGTGAATAGAGTTTTCTCTATAAGTTACCCATTCCAGATTATCAACGGTTGCATTACTTCTATTACTATCAATATGGTTAACAACTGGCTTATTTTTAGGCTTAGGAATAAACGCTTCTGCAACTAATCTGTGAACCAATAAACGCTTCCTCTTTCCGTCAAAAGATATATTAACAGTTCTATAACCACTTGCATTAATACTTTGATTTATAACTCTATTTATTTTAGAACTAAAAACTTCACCTTCTTTACTCACATAATAATTAGGATAATCTTTAATTTCTTTCCACTCCTCACTTTCTTTTACATATTCTCTATCAACAACAGTTTCCATACTTCCCCAACCAACATATTTTAAGTTAGTAAATCTATCATTAGATAAGTTACCATCAATATGTTTTATATGTTCTTGAAATCGAACTTCCTTATTCGCAAAGGAATTATACACGATTACACAGACATATTCTTCTTTGTATCTAAAACCTACTTTCAATCGAACTTTGTTATAACCACTTTTATTAATTTTCTGTTTCACAACTTTATCGGTTTTAACATTTCTTACTTCTCCTTTTTCATTCACAATGTAATCATTGTAACCTTTAACAATTTTCCACATATACTACACCTCAATTAGTTTAAATTTGATCAAATGTAATTGCGTATTCAACAGTTTTATAAGTACATAATTCCAATTGATAATCTTCAAACCTTAATAAAACGGGGAAATCATTAAACCATTAACCTCCCGTTACTTTAATTACATTCTTTTACAATATCTATGATTCCCTTTCCATTTTACTCTATATTAAAAAAAGCCAACCCAATTTAGAATATTTCCTCTTAATTCTCCTTTTTCTTTATTGTCCCTCTTAACTCCTATGTCCCACATTATGGATGAATATTACAAACCTAACTAAATTTCTTTTCTCTACTATGTACAACAATTTTAATCTCTTCCGAAAACCCCCACCTCAAACCCGCATTCCACCGTTTCAGTTAAAATAAAGTTTACCTAAGAACCCCCCATTTTCACACTTTTTTAGTTCAAAAATGCCCGTTTTTCGCCGCTTTTCCACCTGTTTTTTCACCGTTTTTTCGAAGTTGGAATAAAGTTCTCCGAGAATGTTGCATAGAGGAAACACGGACAAACCGAGTCAGGACAAGGGATGGGCATGAAAAAGACCCTGAAATCGGAAATGTTTATTTTCACGAAATCGGGGTCTGAATCGGTAATGTTTATTTTGGTTCGGTGATGTTAATTTTAGTTAGACAATTTCCGCTCCAACCAACAAACCGCCTCAACATGAGGAGTCTGCGGGAACATATCCACTGGCTGCACTTCCTTCGTCTCATATCCTCCATCTTCAAGGATTCTAAGATCTCTCGCTAACGTCGATGGATTGCATGAAACGTAGACAATCCGCTTAGGCTCCGTTTCAATCATCGCCTGCAGGAAGTCTGGTTCACAGCCTTTTCTTGGAGGATCTACGACAATGACATCGGGACTTAATCCTTGAGCTTTCCACCATGGCATTACTTTTTCTGCTTCACCAACAAAGAATTCAGCATTATCAATGCCATTCAATTTGGCATTCATTTTTGCATCGTTAATTGCTTCGGGTACAATTTCAACGCCATATACTTTTTTTGCTTTTTGGGCTAGGAATAATGAAATCGTGCCAATACCACAATACGCGTCAACAACTATATCGCTACTATCGATTTTGGCGTACTCTAATGCTTTATCATAAAGTACCTTCGTCTGTACCGGATTTACCTGATAAAACGATTTTGCAGAGATAGCAAATGTTATATCGCCGATTTTATCGTAAATATATTGCTCGCCCCATAATACTTTGGTCTTCTCCCCTAAAATGACGCTTGTGCGCTTATCATTGACATTTTGCACAATCGATTTTATCTCAGGGAATTTTTCCGTCAACTCGCTGATTATGACTTCCTTATTCGTTAATTTATCTGTACGTGTTACGAACACGACCATAACTTCATTTGTTGCAAACCCTTTTCTTACCATAATGTGACGTAATTCTCCGCGATGGCTCTCCTCATTATATGCCTTAATCCCGATCCGATTGGCAACCTCTCTCGCAGCCGGTACAATCGCATTAATCGTCTCATCCTGGATACTGCATGTGTCCATATTCTCAAGAATACGATGGCTACGCTTTTGATAAAAACCAGTAATCAGCTCTCCATTTTTTTCACCAACTGGAATCTGTACTTTATTACGGTAATGAAGAGGGCTTTCCATCCCAATAATTGGATGAACCGGAACGTGCTCAAGGTGTGCCACTTTCTTCATTACATTTTTCACTTGATTTTGTTTCATTTCAAGCTGTAAATGATAACTCATATGCTGCAGCTGACAACCACCACAATGAACATGGCAGGTTGGCTCCACCCGTTCCGGGCTACGTTTTGTCAACTCGAGTAGTTTACCAAAACCAAAGTTTTTATTTGCTTTTACAACTTTAACGGTTCCACTTTCACCTGGTAGAGCATTCGGTACAAATAAGGGATAGCCGTTAATTTTTCCAACGCCATTCCCTTCATGAGTTAAATCCTCAAATGTAAGGGTAATTGTTTCGTTTTTCTTTACTGGTGTTGCTTGTTTTGCCATATATATCTTCCTTTTGCGTACATTATTTGTGACTTTTATCTTACCATATTTCCGACCGCTAAATCATTTTTTATTAACTTCTAGCATTCTAAAATGTAACCCCATAAATTTTAGGTGTAGTATAATAGAACTGTAAGAGATTTATAATTGTTGGAAGACTAGTTGTCACTAACCCTTAGGATGATAGCTTCCGTTTCCTTTATACAATGAAAAGTGTTTAACTTTCTTAACTGCAAAAAGGAGGATATAACATGCAAGCACGTGATATTATGATTACCAACGTTTATACCGTTAAAGCTACAGATACGTTAAAAGATTTATTAGAGATTATGGTAAAGAATCGAATTGGAGGTTTACCAGTAGTTGATGATCAGGGCAATTTAGTTGGAATGGTTTCTGATGGAGATGTTCTGCGTTTTCTCGCACCAAAACCTTTTCAAATAATTGATCTGTATAATGCAATGTATCTTGAGGCTGAAACAATTGAAGATGTTTTGCAACAAAAACTTGATACACCTGTAAAAAAAATTATGACGAAACGTTTTATTTTAAAGTTGTCACCAGATGAAGAATTTGAAAAGACCATTCGCCTATTATCGCAGCACCATTATAAGAAGCTCCCTGTTGTAAATGAAGCTGGGCGGGTTATTGGCGTAATCAGTCGCGGCGATTTAATATTTAATATCTCCCAGAAAATGATTGCACAGTAATCTATTACCTAATTAGGTGATTCGATGAAATCGCCTTTTATCCTTATTACCAATTGCTAATAGTTTAGCACCTCCAGAATATTGAGATCGTCCGAAGATGGCTAACTCTAATGATTAACGAACGGTTAGCAGGTAATGGGTTAGTTATTAGGATTGTATTTATTGCTTCCAGGAAGTTTCTTGATGTAATTCCAGGCACTAATCGCTTCACTGCGACTCTTCCCCTGATTTTTCGAGTCAGAAAAATAGTCACGAATAAATTGATTGTACTCAAATTGTGGAGCTATTTTTTTCTTAAATGAGGGATCTTTCTTTCGGTCTTCCTCTTCATACCAAGCAGCTACAACATCACGATACGTTTTTCCAATGTTAGTTTTAAAGTAGTTTTGAATATAGGTAGAAAAATGAAATTTAGGAATGATCGTCTTGAAAAAGGCTCTCACATCTTGACTGCAACGATGGTTTTCCGTAATGACTGTATTAAGACTTAGTTCAACTCGCTGATCCGTCCTTCTATTTCCCCTTGATTTTCTTGTAGGCTTGTTTATTTTGCCTGTTAGAAGAAAGGTTTCAACTCTATCGGAAATCTCTACTTTAGATCCTGATGCGCTAATTCCATGCTCTCTGCAAAATGATTGTAATTCTTCCTTTAACCAATAAAAATCCTTAAACTGCTCTATACTAATCTGCTTTGTCAAATTCGCCCTCATATATACACCCCCATTTATTAATCACATTATAGACCATACGTTCCCAATAATCAAAGCAATAATAATAAAGAAACATCCTGACAATAATTATTTCTAGATCACATCTCTAGGTTTTCCTCCAATAGCATTCAAATTTTTTTACTGAACATGCTCTATTATTTTGTTGCTCGTATAATGACAGCAAAATATACCAAACTATCCTTAAACCCAATGATTGTTTTTGAACGTTTTTAATGGTAAAATACTGTTTTGGAGGATTGCTATGTTAACAGAAGAACGATATGCTTTCATATTAGATGAATTAAAACAAAATGGAATCGTAAAAACGCAGAAATTAATGACGGCGCTTCAATGCTCAGAATCTACTATTCGACGAGACCTCGCCCAACTAGAAAAGGACGGGGTGCTTAGACGTGTACACGGTGGTGCAAAGCGATTATATCTACTGGATGATGAGTTATCAAATAACGAAAAATCATCCAAAAACGTTCAAGAAAAAACAGCCATTGGAAAATTGGCCGCTTCTCTAATTGATGAAAACGATGTCGTATTTATCGAAGCCGGTACAACTACCTTAACGATGGTTGATTATATTGAAACCGGGAATATTACAGTTGTGACGAATGGCATTTTACATGCTTCATTACTTACAGATAAAAATATCACCACCTACCTTATTGGTGGGAAAATTAAACCCTCAACAAAAGCAATCATCGGACCAACCAGCTTAAGTGAGTTAAGAGATTATCGGTTTAATAAGGCTTTCTTAGGCATTAATGGAATCGATAGCGAATTTGGCTGTACAACACCAGATCCAGAGGAAGCAGCATTAAAAAACTTAGCAATTAAACAAGCGTCCATTACATATATGTTGGCGGATCAAAGTAAATGGAATAAAGTAAATTTCGCAAATGTATGTGACTTGGAAGAAGTGACAATCATTACTGACGAAGCAAAGGGAAATATCGATTTCTTTAGACAAAAAACAGAAATTTTGGAGGCGAAGCAATGATCTACACAGTTACACTTAATCCATCGATCGATTATGTCGTTCATGCAGATGATGTGAAGCTTGGTGAATTAAACTATATGAGCAGTGACTTGAAGCTGCCTGGCGGAAAAGGAATTAATGTTTCCCGTATCCTGCATGAACTAGAAGCTGATACAACCGCATTTGGGTTCATCGGCGGATTTACAGGGGAATTTATTATAAATTGGTTATTACGTGATGGCGTAAATACTGATTTCGTTAATGTGCAAGAAGATACAAGAATTAACATTAAACTGAAAGCAGATTCTGAAACTGAAATCAATGGAAGAGGTCCTATGATTTCTACGGAAAAGGCAGCTCAACTTTTAGATAAAGTCGAAAAGGTATCGAGTGAGGATATGATTGTTTTATCTGGCAGCATGCCCCCTTCTCTGCCAAAGGATTATTATGAGCAACTGGTCAAACGGATTATATCCTCTGGTGCTGAATTTGTAGTTGATACGACTGGCGATGCTTTGAAATCAGTTTTACCATATGGCCCCTTACTCGTAAAACCAAATTTAGAAGAACTGCAGCAACTATTTAATGTAACCTTCAGTAAAAAAGAAGATATTCTCCATTACGGGAAACAATTACTGGAGTTAGGAGCGAAAAACGTCATCGTTTCAATGGCTGGTGAAGGTGCATTGCTGTTTACAGAGAACGCAATTTATCAGGGTATCAGCCCTAAAGGAGAGGTTAAAAACTCTGTCGGTGCAGGTGACTCGATGATTGCTGGATTTATTGGCGAGTATCGGAAAACAAGAGATGTCGAAACTGCCTTTAAAATGGGACTAGCTTCCGGAAGTGCCACAGCATTTTCAAATGACCTTGCGAAGAAAGACGATATCCTTTCCTTACTTGGTAATGTTAAAGTAACACGTCTCTAAGGTTCGCTTATTAAATATATTCTATAGAAGAAGGATGGTAACCTTGAAAATAACAGATGTATTAAGAAAAGATATTATGATTATGGATCTTGAGGCAACAACGAAAGAGCCTGTCATAGATGAAATGATAAATAGCCTCGCGGATAATGGCGTAATCAATGACCGCGATATATTTAAAGAAGCAATTCTGAAACGTGAAGCACAAACAACAACTGGTCTTGGCGACGGGATTGCTATGCCGCACGCGAAAAACAAAGCCGTAAATAAACCTACCGTACTTTTTGCCAAAAGTAATAAGGGAGTCGATTATGAATCCCTTGATGGTCAACCAGCATACTTATTTTTCATGATTGCAGTTCCAGATGGCGCGAATGATACCCATTTACAAACATTAGCTGCACTTTCTAGATTGCTAATAGAAAAGGAATTCGTAGATAAATTGAAACAAGCGAGTACTCCTGATGAAGTACACATGATTTTCAATCAAGCACAAGAAGAAAAAGATGCGCATGAAAAAGAGCAGGAGCAAGAGGCGAAGCAAGAATCTGATAGCTCAAAGCAAAAACCTTTCATCGTTGCAGTGACTGCTTGCCCAACTGGGATTGCACACACTTATATGGCAGAGGATGCATTAAAGAAAAAAGCCGCAGAAATGAATGTTGATATTCGGGTTGAAACACAAGGTTCAGAGGGTGCAAAGCATGCGTTAACGGCAGCAGAAATCGAGAAAGCAGAAGCTGTTATTATTGCTGCTAGTAAAAAGGTAGAATTGAATCGTTTTGCTGGTAAGCATGTTTTAGATCGACCAGTAACAGATGGAATCAACAAAACAGAAGAATTAATTACAAAAGCAATCAATCAAGATGCTCCCGTTTACCATGGGGAAAGCAATGAGAAGTCATCTGATAAAGAGGAAAAGTCGACTTCTGTCTGGGGCTCCATTTATAAAGATCTAATGAACGGTATTTCTAATATGCTGCCGTTCGTTGTTGGTGGCGGTATTTTACTAGCTATTTCTTTCTTATTTGAAAGTATTCTAGGAAGCGAAAGTGAAGTCTTTACCTTCTTAAATTCAATCGGAAGCAACGCATTTACGTTCCTAATTCCTATTTTCGCTGGATTTATAGCAATGAGTATAGCAGATCGTCCTGGTTTAATGCCTGGTATGGTTGGTGGACTTATTGCCGTAAATAGTAATGCAGGTTTCCTTGGCGGATTAGTTGCTGGTTTCTTAGCAGGTTATCTCGTCGTCTTACTTAAACGCCTTTTCCGTGGCTTACCAAGATCACTGGAAGGTTTGAAACCAATCTTAATCTATCCAGTACTTGGTCTTTTCTTAACTGGTTTACTGATGTATTTCGTTTTCGGTCCAATATTCTCAGGTATTAATACAGCAATGGTCGATTTCTTACAAAATTTAGGGACAGGAAATGCTGTAATCATCGGTGTTATTCTAGGTGGTATGATGGCAATTGATATGGGTGGCCCATTCAATAAAGCAGCATATGCTTTCTCAATTGGTATTTTCACAGATACTGGTGACGGTAGTTTAATGGCAGCTGTTATGGCAGGTGGGATGGTTCCACCACTAGCAATTGCACTTGCTTCTACTCTATTTAGAAATAAATTTACAGAAGCAGAACATAAATCAGGATTAACAAACTATGTCATGGGACTTTCTTTCATCACAGAAGGAGCTATTCCATTCGCGGCTGCTGATCCACTGCGTATTATTGTTTCATCCGTAATTGGCGCCGCTGTTGCAGGTGGGTTGACACAGTTCTGGGATACAGCAATCCCGGCACCACATGGTGGAATTTTCGTTGTTGCATTAGCAGACCATGCATTAATGTTCCTATTAGCACTTGTGATCGGTACGGTTGTTGCAGCAATTATTCTTGGACTTTGGAAGAGGCCAGTAAGTAAATAATACATTTATTAGAGATAAATCCTAAATGGGTTTATCTCTTTTTTGTTGATTTTTAATAAGGCTATTTTCTAAATGATTCGGACCGCAGTTACTCGGCTTACAGGAAAGCTTCGATGTCACAATTTCTTAAGTTGATACATTTGTTGCATTTATATGGTGAGATGGTTTTATACTTCCTCTTTTCTGTTGTGTAACAAATGATAATGAGTATTGATGTAAAGCGCCAACAGTTTTCATTCCTTCGCTTAAATAAACGACGATATTTAGTGGGTAAGAAATTCTTGTGCCTCTAGTTCAGCCATATCCCCAGCGGAAGAAGGCTAGCCAGCCCCGTGCGCTCTGTGTATTTCTGGAGCGAGGGGCTTGAGAGAAATCCATTATATATACTTAGTAAGTATATAAATTTACTCTCCAAAAAAATAAAGGAAGACTAAATTTTTCCTTAGTCTTCCTTCTCCAAATATTCCGGTGGCACAATAAATTCGATATGCTGTTGCAAATTGATAAATTCCCCTGGCAGCAATCCACCATATTCACCATCAATATTTAATTGCATTTTTTCTTCTGGTATTACTTTAATATGCTTTGCTTGAGCGTAGATAAGATTTTTATTATCCAAATGTGCCCCACGCAGTGCGAGAGTTGCAATGCGAATAAACTCCGCAAGATTTGTTTCCCGTAAGATAAGTAAATCGAAGTAGCCATCGTTTAGCTTTGCACCTGGTGCAAGCTTCTCAAACCCACCGACAGAATTAGAATTAGATACTAAAAATAGCATAATATCTTCATCAATCACATTTCCATCATACTCGATTCGAGCACGGGCTGGCTTTAGGGATGGGAGCATTTCAATGCCCTTCACATAATAAGCCAGTTGTCCAAGCATGGTCTTCAATTTAATCGGGACATCGTATGATAATTCCGTAAGTCTGCCCCCACCGGCAATATTGATAAAGTGCTGATCATTTACTTTACCAACATCTAATAACATTGAGTTTCCTTCTAAAATAATATCGACAGCTTTCATGATATCACGTGGAATATGCAGTGCCCTAGCAAAGTCATTCGTCGTACCAACTGGAATAATTCCGAGTTTAGGACGATAATCCTGTTCAGCCATACCGTGGATTACCTCATTAATCGTTCCATCTCCACCTGCAGCAATAACAAGGTCATATTCTCGTTCGACTGCAATCTTAGCAGCACTTGCAGCATCGCCCTCTCCAACTGTAGAGTGAGCTGATGCTTCATATCCAGCAATCTCAAGCTTCTCTAGAATCGTAGGCAACTCTTTTTTTATTGCTTCACGTCCAGATGTTGGATTGTAAATGATTCGAGCCTTTTTCATTACCATTTCCTCCCATGATCATTCCAAACAAACGGTATATAGTATATTATTCATTACCTATCATCATAATGTTTATGAATGCTTTTGAAAAGCCTAGACTACAATCACATTGGTAATTGTAGTCTAGTACGTCTTTTCTATCGCTTTTTAATTTCTTCACCTAATATTTTATTAACCATTGGTGGATTTGCTTGTCCCTTTGTAGCCTTCATAATTTGCCCGACTAGGAAGCCAAGCGCTTTTCCTTTACCAGCCTTAAAGTCAATGATCGATTGTTCATTTTCATCTAAGATTTTATTCACAATTTCTTGGAGTTGTGCTGGGTCAGAAATTTGAACAAGACCTTTTTCCTTCACGATTTGTTCCGGATCTCCACCATTTTCAACTAGCTCTGCGAAGACCTTCTTAGCGATTTTCGATGAAATCGTACCATCTTCAATTAGTTGAATCATTTTCGCTAAGGCTTCTGGCGTAATCGCTAGCTCGTTTAATTCCTTCAAATGCTTGTTCATATAAGCAGAAACTTCTCCCATTAGCCAGTTCGATGCTTGTTTTACATCTGCACCATGGTCAACCGCTTCTTCAAAGAAGTCAGACATTTGCTTTGTGCTTGTCAATACTTCTGCATCATATTCAGATAATCCAAGGTCCGCAACATAACGTTGTTTACGTGCATCAGGAAGCTCTGGAATTTCACTGCGAACGCGTTCTTTCCATGCTTCATCAATATAAAGTGGAACAAGGTCTGGTTCAGGGAAGTAACGATAATCGTCTGACCCTTCCTTCACGCGCATTAGAATCGTTTCTTTTGTTTTTTCATCATAACGGCGTGTTTCTTGTAAAATTTCGCCACCTGATAATAAAACCTTTTCTTGGCGCTTCTCTTCAAACTCAAGTCCTTTTTGTACAAATGAGAAGGAGTTCAAGTTTTTTAATTCTGCTTTTGTACCGAATTTCTCTTGGCCAATTGGGCGAAGCGAAATATTAGCATCACATCTTAATGAACCTTCCTGCATTTTTACATCAGAAACACCAGTATATTGAATAATGTTTTTCAGCTTTTCTAAATATGCATATGCTTCTTCTGGTGAGCGCATATCTGGTTCAGACACAATCTCGATTAATGGTGTACCTTGTCGGTTAAAGTCAACATAGGAATAACCATCATCACCATGTGTTAGTTTACCAGCATCCTCTTCTAAATGAAGACGAGTAATCCCAATTCGTTTTTTCTTGCCATTTACTTCGATTTCAATCCAGCCATTCTCACCAATTGGCTGATCAAATTGAGAGATTTGATATGCTTTCGGATTATCTGGATAGAAATAGTTTTTACGGTCAAATTTTGTGTTCGTTGCAATCTCACAGTTCAGTGCCATTGCCGCCTTCATTGCAAAGTTTACCGCTTCTTCATTTAGCACCGGAAGTGTCCCTGGGTATCCAAGATCAATTGGGTTTACATTCGTATTTGGGTCAGATCCGAATTCATTCACACTCGGACTGAAAATTTTTGATTTTGTTTTTAATTCTACGTGTACCTCTAGTCCAATAATTGTTTCAAAATTCATTAGTTGGCACCTCCTAGTTGAGGTCGTTTTGTATGATAGTCTGTTGCTTGTTCAAATGCATGTGCAGTACGGTATACTGTACTTTCATCAAAATGCTTGCCGATGATTTGCAGCCCGATTGGTAATCCTTCTGGAGAGAATCCACAAGGAATGGAAATACCTGGTACACCTGCAAGGTTAACTGGAACTGTTAAAATATCATCTGCGTACATTGTTAACGGATCATCAATCTTCTCGCCAACCTTAAATGCAGTTGTTGGTGAAGTTGGTCCAATAATAACATCATATTCTTCAAAGATTTTATCAAAATCATTTTTTATTAATGTCCGTACTTGCTGTGCTTTTTTATAGTAAGCATCATAATATCCAGAGCTTAGTGCAAATGTTCCAAGCATAATACGGCGTTTTACTTCTGGTCCAAAGCCTTCGCTGCGGGATTTCTTGAACATATCAATCATATTGTCAGCATTTTCCGAGCGCACACCGTAGCGCACACCATCAAATCGTGCGAGGTTTGCAGATGCTTCCGAAGATGAAATTAAATAGTATGCTGCAACCGCATATTTCGAATGTGGAATGGAAACCTCTTCCCATGTTGCACCTAATGACTCGTATACTTTTAATGCTTCTAAAACGGATTCTCTAACTTCTGGTGCTACACCTTCAGCAAGATACTCTTTTGGCACGGCAATTTTAAGTCCTTTCACATCACCGGTTAATGCCTCAGTATATGCAGGAACATCTAGATCCACACTTGTTGAATCCATCTTGTCAGCCCCTGCAATTACTTCTAATACACGTGCATTGTCTTCAACTGTACGTGTAATTGGTCCAACCTGGTCAAGTGATGATGCAAACGCAACTAAACCAAAACGTGATACACGGCCATATGTCGGCTTCATCCCTACTACCCCACAAAATGCTGCAGGCTGACGGATCGAACCACCAGTATCAGATCCTAAAGAAAACAGTACTTCTCCCGCAGCAACTGCCGCTGCAGAACCACCACTAGAACCACCTGGAACATAATCGGTATTCCATGGGTTTCTTGTCGCATCATAGCTTGAATTCTCATTAGAAGAACCCATTGCAAATTCATCCATGTTTAATTTTCCAACTGCAATCGTTTGTTCATTATTTAACTTTTCCACAACGGTTGCATCATAAAGTGGGTCATTGAAATTATCAAGAAACTGACTGGCACATGTTGTACGAAGTCCTTTTGTCATGATATTATCCTTTATTCCACTTGGGATACCAAATAATTTAGCAGTAGCGTCTGGATGCTCATCAAGCACCTTCGCTTTTGCTAATGCATTTTCTTTATCCAATGTTAAAAATGCATGAACCTGTCCGTCAACTTCCTCAATCCTTTGATAGGATTCCTCAACAAGATCCTGCACCGTAATTTCTTTATTATGTAGCATTGCTTCTAATTCTTTAATTGTATGGTCAAATAGTGACATCTAGTGTTACCTCCTTATTCTTTGAAAACTTGCTACTGCATAGAAACCTATGACAATAGCTTCGCCTGCGCACCCTTACAGATAGAAAGGTTTGATCCTTAGTTATCTGCCATGATTGATGGTACGCGGAATTGACCATCTTTATGATCAGGAGCATTTCTTAGCGCATCTCCTTGTGTGATCCACTCTTTTGCTTCATCTTTACGCATTATATTTTTCAAGTCAAGAACGTGCGTTGTAGGCTCAATACCTTCCGTGTCCAGTTCATTCAACTGTTCTGCATAATCAATAATTGCTCGTAAGTCTTCTGCTAGATGCTCAACCTCTTCTTCTGTAACGGCAAGCCTTGCCAGATGTGCTACATGCTCTACTTGTTCTTTTGTAATTTCTGCCACGCGATGATACCTCCAAATCGTAATTTATATCGGTAATACATTATTTGCTCATTATATCATTATACCACTATTGATAATAGCAAAGATAGTCACTTCAAGGCAAATAATCTCGATGCTTCAGCGGGAAAAATTAGTCCAAATAACAAAAAAACACCTGAAACGGGTTCCAAACCGTTTCAGGCAGATTCATCACTGTGTAATAGGGTAAATAATTGTTAAGCTGTTTTTTGTACAGATAGAATGCTTGGTTCTACTTCAAATGCTAGGTCATTTGCTGAATTATCAGCGAATGCGAATCCAGTCAATAGTAGTGCTCCAAATGTTAATCCTACTAGTAGCTTTTTCATGCTATCCCCCCTAACATAATTTATATATTAGTAATTTGCTCATAGGCAAAATTGGCCTCTTTAAAATATTTTGTTGCAGCCTTATATTTATGTTGCTTCTCATATTGTTCAGCTAATAATTTTACATGGGTAGCTAAACTAGCGAAATCCTTATTCTTCTTCAGATATGGCAAAAATTCTTCAATAACCAATCTCTCGAAACTCTCAAACTCCTCATTTAGTAAAAAATTATATGTATGTATCACATAGTAGAAGAGTTTGTATGGTTCAATATTTGAGAGTTCCTTCATAAGCGCTAATCCATAATCAACACTTTTTCTAGTTTCTTCATAGTTTCCAATAATATAATATTCTTTTACTAATGAGGCAATAGAAGCTAATTTGTCTCCCGGTTGTACCTCAATATTATTTATAATTTCCAGATAGTACTTAATTGCTTCGTTAGAGTCCCCTTTTACTGAATATAGATGACCCAAGTTTTGATTCGTCAGTTGAATAAGCTGTCCATTATTATTCAGCTTGCCTAAATGCAACGCTAAATTATAATTTTTAATCGCCTTATCATACATCTTAATTCGTCGATATGAGATACCCAATATGTTATGACATTGTGCACAACGAAGAAAGTTATATAATTTCATATAAATATTCAACGCTTTATTTGCGTATTCAATTGCTTCCAACGTATTTCGCAATTTACTATGAGTAACTGAAATAATATAATGGAGGTCTGCTATTTCATCTTCAGAAATATCAATATGACTTATTCTTTCTTCTGCTACATTATACATTTTGATACTCTGATTATAGTCTCCATCTTTTAGGGTATAGAAGTTTCCCCGAAACTTAAACCAATAAAACTGCTGTAAACTATCAAAGTTATTCGATAATCCTTTTAATTCATTGATTTTCTTTGCAGCTTCATCATAATCACCTAGTATTAGGAAATAGCGAATCTTATGAATCTCGAATAATAACAGGTTTTCTGATAGGTTTCGGTCTAACATCTCTTGAATTTCTTCATATGCTATGATGATATCTTCCTTGTTATTAACCTCGAAAAGCATGCTGTACCAATCATTAAGCTTTTCTTTTATCAATTCTTCTTCACGGTTATCAACTTGGATACCAAGTCGGTCGCATAGCATTTTAATAATCTCAGGACTTGCTTGTGTTTTCAAGTTTTCGATTTTAGATAAATAGGATACGGAAACAACACCATCAGCAAGCTCTCCCAATGTCTTTTCCTGTTTGGTACGTTGTAGTTTTATAAAAGATCCAATTTCTATCAAAATACCCACCCTATCGTTTTCCTAAAATTTTCCACCTCTGATATTTATAGTTTTATTATACCATGGATTCTGAAAATTCATATTGGGAAAATCACATATAAAAGAGGTGATTATCAACTAATAAAGTTTGCCGATTTTCCTCAAATAGGAAAATTCACCACTTTTTAGAGTAAAATCCTCTTAATAAATGGTGAATTTCTAATTTTGGAATATTTTTTAAAGAAATTTTTCTAATTTTGTTTCATGATTTCAGGTAATTCTTACCCCGACTATAGTAAGGCATTTTCTGTATTGAGATTTTAAGATTTCTTATCCTGGAGTCTAATGGAAAATATGGACAGTGGGAGTATCTTCCCCAGCATCGCGATAGATCAAGCTTTCATTTCCATTAATCGACGTTACATTTATTTCAATATCATAGTAATTCGGAAACATATCTTGAACGAGACCATACGCATACTGAGTAAATCCAATGACCTCTGATTCTCCGTAAAATTCTATTGGGATTTCAATTGATAGCTCTTGTAGTTCTTTATTAATATAAAATCCTTGGCCGATAACTCCTACATAGTTCGGGAAAAATTTCGCGATTTCATTTCCAAAGCTAGTAACAATCTCATGGTCATCAATGTATTTCTTTTCTCCTTCTGATGATGGGAATAAAATATATTCTTCTGTAATATTATCCCAATCTCCGATAGTTGTGGCACCCCCAGCAACATTCGTTTTTGCAACGAAATTTCCTGGCACTGGTGACGATTGATCCTCTTCCCGGTATAAGGCAAACATTATCGGGATATTTTCTAATCCTTCCATACCGCGAATTCTTTCTAAAATCTGCCCGGCAATTTCATTCCCTTGCTTCAATGCTTCATCGAGTGGAATATCTTCGTAGTAATATGGTCCACCAGTTTCCGTTTGAAATCGATAAACTGATTTTAATGCTAATCCAATTGAAATACCGGCAAGCTGAACCGTATTATCTTCGTTACGTTTTAAGTAATTCTGTTCTAAGATATGTGATAAATAACGTGGGCTTTCTCGATTTAGCTTTATCTTTTCTTCCTGATCAGCACCCTCAGGAACTTCTTCGAAAGGCGGATTTAATCCGTTTCCGATCTCCGCTCTAATTTTTTCCTCATTAACCGTCATTTTTGCCTTTTCAAGTCTCGCTATTTCCGCTTGTACCTGTTCTTCTATTTGTTCCTTTGTCAAGCCTCTTCCAAGCCATTCATAAACCATATCCGACGTTAAATATTGCCCTTCTTGGAAATATAATTCCTTTGGGTCGAATACTTCCGTGGAATGGCGTCGCAATCCTTCTTCCATTTCGTCAATATCCAGTCGATTGACAATCTGGTTGACGATAACGCCCCTAGCTTCACTCGGTTCATAGGGAATAATGATTCGATAGTTGTCATCCCCTAAACGGTAGCTTGGAACGATTGATGTTTTTGTTTCCTGATCGCCCTTACTTAATAGTTCTTCTTCATCACTTTGGCTATTAGGTGCGCAACTTGTAAGCAATAGGAGCGCACATAATAGACCGATACTAATTTTTTTCATGGGAATAACACTCCTCACCCTTCGATTGCTTCTTTCAGCTGTTGTTCATCCCAAATCGTAATTTCCAATTTCTTTGCTTTATCGTACTTAGAACCGGCATCTTCCCCTGCAACAAGAATATCTGTCTTCTTGCTTACACTTCCTGTAACCGATCCACCCATTGATTCAATTAATTCCTTCGCTTCATTACGAGTGTACGTTTCCATCTTACCTGTTAGTACAACCGTCTTTCCTGCAAAGATAGAATCACTACCTTGCTCGGCTTTTTTTGGACCTTTATATTCCATATTAAGATTAAGTGCTGCTAATTCAGCTAATAGATCAATTACTTTTTCTTCTGAAAAATACTGTACAACGGAATCGGCCATTTTCTCACCGATTTCATCAACTGCAACAAGCTCATCAAATGTTGCCCGTTGCAGCTTTTCCATTGTCTCGAATTCCGTTGCTAGTGTCTTCGCAGCCTTTGCTCCAATGAAGCGTATTCCTAAACCAAATAGCAGCTTCTCTAGTGAGTTTTCCTTCGACGTTTCAATTGCCCGAAGTAAATTATCGACCGACTTCTCACCCATTCGCTCTAGTCTTAGGAGCTCCTCGCGATCCAACCGGTACAAATCAGCAATTGTATGGATTAATTTCTCTTGGAAAAGCTGGATGACTACTTTTTCGCCTAATCCATCGATATTCATTGCATTTCTAGAAGAGAAATGAATCAGGCCTTCCATTAATTGTGCAGGGCAATTAGGATTGATACAACGGATTGCTACTTCCCCTTCAAGGCGAACGACCTCGCTGCCACATGCTGGACATTCATTTGGCATTTCGAATTCTTTTTCCTCACCAGTTCGTTTCTCAACTACTGCACGAACAACTTTCGGGATAATGTCGCCAGCCTTCTTAATCACAACCGTATCACCAATCCGAATATCCTGCTCACGAATTAAATCTTCATTATGCAGGGAGGCACGTCCAACCGTTGACCCAGCAATTTTAACAGGCTCTAGAATTGCGGTAGGAGTAATCACCCCAGTTCTGCCGACGCTTAATTCGATGTCCACTAGTGTAGTAATTGCCTCTTCAGCTGGAAACTTATATGCAATTGCCCAACGCGGACTTTTCGCTGTGAAGCCTAACGCTTCCTGTTGTTCCAGATTATCTACTTTAATAACGATACCATCGATTTCATAGGAAAGATTGGGGCGTTCTGTCGTCCAATATTCAATGAATTCAAGAATCTCTTCAATATTTGAGCACTTCTTCCATTCAGAGTTGGTCTTGAACCCAAGTTCCTTCAGTTTTTCTAGACGCTCACTATGGGTTGTAATCGTGCTCGTATTCCATTCACCAACACCATATAAGAAAACATCTAAATTTCGCTCGGCGGCAATCTTCGGATCTAATTGACGGAGACTGCCAGCTGCAGCATTTCTCGGATTTGCAAACGGTTCTTCTTCATTGGCAAGTCTGCTTTCATTTAATGAGAGAAATGATTGATGCGGCATATATGCTTCTCCGCGAACTTCAAGCGTCTCATTCAATTTTATCGATAGTGGGATGCTGCGAATCGTTCGCAAATTGGAAGTAATATCTTCTCCTGTTGTTCCGTCGCCACGTGTTGCGCCTCGAACAAATTTTCCATTTTCATAAGTTAATGAAACAGCAAGTCCATCAATTTTAAGTTCACATACGAAGCTTACGGGCTCGTCAGTACCTTGAGAGGCTCGTCGTACAAAATCTCGTAGATCCTCTTCATTAAAAGCATTCCCTAAGCTCATCATCGGAATATTATGTTGTACTTTCTTAAACGCATCAAGTGGAGCTCCACCTATTCGTTGTGTCGGTGAATCATCTGTTAAAAACTCTGGAAACTCAGCTTCTAAATCCCTGAGTTCACGTAATTTTTCATCATAAACCGAATCCGGAACACTAGGACTATCGAGAACATAATATTCATAGCCATATTGATTCAAAACTTCTTTCAACGCATTAATTTGGTCTTGTGCTTGTTGTTTATCCAAAACTGTCACTTCCTATTGTTTCGTAATTGGAGCGAATTTAGCGAGTAGTCGTTTGATTCCTACTGGTGCTGGGAAAGCAACATCCAATTCCATTCCTTCACCTTCACCTTGAACCTTCACAACCGTTCCGACACCCCATTTTTTATGTGCCGCCTTATCTCCGGGACTCCAGGACTTACTTTCTGCTCCTGTTGTTTGCTGCATCCGTTCTGCTTTTCGTCTCAATGGAGTTGGTCGTTCTTGCGTCCCAGAAGCAAAGCCTCTGCTGAACATTGATTGTTTTGCTTCTTCCATCCCTTCGATAAGTTCTTTAGGAATTTCATTAATAAAACGGCTGACCGGATTCATATTCGTTCTACCGAATAGTGTTCGCATTTTTGCATGAGTTAAGTAAAGTTCCTTCTCCGCTCTTGTTATTCCAACGTAAGCAAGTCTGCGTTCTTCCGCCATTTCCTCTTCATCCATAATCGAACGGCTATGGGGGAAAACATTTTCCTCCATCCCGATTAAGAATACTACAGGGAATTCCAGCCCCTTCGCAGCATGTAAGGTCATTAATGTTATTTTCTCTCCGTTTTCAGGGTCCTCTTCATCGACACGGTCAATATCTGCAATTAATGCTAGGTCTGTTAAGAAAGCTACTAGTGTTTTATCTTCTTCACTAGTTTTCTCGAAATCCTGTGTTACCGTCATAAACTCTTCCAAGTTCTCCAATCGACTTTGGGATTCAATTGTTTGTTCATTCTTCAGCATTTCTTCATAGCCAGTCCGTTCTAAAACAGCTTCAACCATTTCAGTTGCCGTTAAGAACTCTTGTTGCTGACTCAGGGTTTTAATTAAATTGCCAAATTCCGCTAATGCATTTGCAGCCCGGGCTGAAACGCCAGAGAAGTCTACTTCTTGAACCGCTTGATATAAAGAAAGGTCATTATCGGCGGCATAAGCTTGCAGGCGCTCAATCGATGTTTTTCCAATTCCTCTTTTCGGCTCATTAACAACTCGAACAAAACTAATATCATCATCTGGATTCGTGATTAGGCGTAAATATGATGTTAAATCCTTAATTTCTTTCCGATCATAGAACTTATGCCCGCCGACCATTTGATAGCCGATATTCGATTTCATAAATGCCGCCTCAATTGCACGAGACTGTGCATTTGTACGGTATAAAATCGCAACATCACCTGGTGAATAGCCTTCATTTCTTGTCAATTCCTGTATCTTCTCGGTTACAAATAAAGCTTCTTCCTGTTCCGTCATTCCTTGGAAATAATTCAGCTTCTTCCCATCTGGATTCTCTGTCCAGAGATTCTTCGGCTTTCGTCCAGCATTATTTGTAATGACTTTATTAGCTGCAGATAGGATTGATTTTGTTGAACGATAATTTTGTTCCAGGAATACTGTTTTCGCTGCAGGATAATCCTTTTCAAATGAAAGGATATTCGCAATATCCGCGCCGCGCCAGCGATAAATCGATTGGTCCGAATCACCAACAACACATAAATTCTGGTAACGACTTGCAAGCTGCTTGACTAGGAAATATTGTGCGTGGTTCGTATCTTGATACTCATCCACATGAATATATTGAAAACGACGTTGGTAATACTCGAGCACTTCTGGAATTCGTTTAAATAAATGGATGGTTTGCATGATCAAATCATCGAAATCAAGTGACTGATTTTTGTTTAAAATCTTTTGATATGCCTCGTAAATTTGTGAGATTTGTCGATCATAGAAATTACCTGCATTTTTGCTGTATTCTTCAGGGGTAATCAATTCATTTTTCGCTGAACTAATTTGTCCAAGCATTGCCCGTGGATCAAATTTCTTCGGATCTATATTCAGATTCTTTAACACTTGCTTTACAACGGATAATTGATCCCCGCTGTCAAGAATTGTGAAATTACGATTGATGCCAATCCGATCGATATCCCTTCTTAAAATCCTTACACACATGGAGTGGAAGGTGGATACCCACATGTTATCGCCCTCGGGACCAACTAGTTTCTTTACACGTTCACGCATTTCCCGTGCTGCTTTATTCGTAAATGTAATTGCTAGAATATTACGTGGAGAAACCTCTTTTTCTCGCATTAAATATGCAATGCGATGTGTTAGTACTCTCGTTTTTCCACTGCCAGCCCCAGCCATAATCAGCAATGGGCCTTCCGTATGCTTTACCGCTTCTTGCTGTTCTTTATTTAAACCATCTATTAAGTCATGAATTGATTGACTCATCATTACACCGCCTTAAATCATTTAACTTTTACTGCTGCTACTGTTTCTAATGCTTCATCGATATTGTCATAAAGATGATTGCCAACAATAATCACATCCGCATGCTCTTTCATTTCTTTTGCATGATGACTATTTTTAATGCCACCACCATAGAAAAGCAGCGTACTTTCTAATTGTCCCTTTGCTTGCTTCACTACTTCAACGTCTCCATATTTGCCGCTATACTCAACGTAAAAAATCGGCAAATGGAAAACATGCTCCGCCATATAGGCATAAGCTCTAACATCTTCTATATCAGGTAATTTACTATTCGTATATTTAAACGCTTTTGCATTTTCATTTAAGATACAATACCCTTCGAAAATAAGCTCCGTATAATCCAGAAAATCAATATATTCTTTTATCCCCTGATGCTGGATGTCCATCATCCACGATTTTTCTTTCGAATTTAATACCATTGGAATGTAATATGCATCAAACCCAGGAATAATAGCTTCCATCGTTGATACTTCAAGAATACAGACTAAAACATGCTTTTGTTTAATCCGCAGCAATAAATCCTCTACGCCATCAAGTGTAACATTATCCGTACCACCAATCATAATGGCATCTGTACCTGAACTGCAAATTAAGTCCAAGTGTTCATCCGAAATATCCTTCGCCGGATCAAGTTTAAATATGTGTTTCCATTCTCGCATCATAGTAATCAAAAGGGAAGTCCTCCATTGTCTTTATCCATTTATATATTATACCAAAAATCTGGGGTGAAATTTAGCTGGAAGGTGAATCTTTTTAAAAGGGTTATTTCTTATGATATTTAATGTAGAGAGGGAAACGTTGATATCGGCCAAATTCATCGGTATATCGCTTGTTTGGAATATATCAGCTGTTTTTTTGATTATTTCGCATTTTCCAATTTAGTGCAGGATGGAACTCTTTTAAAAATGAATAATCCGCATGAAATTTGTTGAAAAACCTCAATTTCATGCGGACTTATTTTTGTAATTAGCACCAGTGCCAATTACTTTTATCTATGTTTACGCCTTAATACTATTCTTCCTCATCTTTATTAATTCGCTCAAGCACCATTCCATAGCCATCACTTCCGAAATTAATGCAGCGTCGAACACGTGAGATTGTTGCGGTGGATGCTTTTGTTTCTTTTTCAATTTCGTTATACGTATGTCCTTCTGTTAACATTCTCGCAACCTGTAGGCGTTGTGATAATGCATGAATTTCTGCCATCGTTGCAATATCATCAAAAAATTGATAGCATTCTTCGCGATTCTCCAACGATAAAACGGCATCAAACAATTGATCCAATTGTTCTCCACGTAGTTTATCTATTTGCAATGCAAAACCCTCCAAATTTGAACTAGTTTGATATTGTAATTGATTGCTGTATACCTGGATTAGTCGGGACAACATTTATCCACGTCTTTCCTGGAACGAAGCCAATAAGTTGATTATTCAATACGGGTACGATTCTTCCATCACGATTTTCCCATTGTACTTTTTGCTGTTTGCCTTTTTGGAGTAAATAGGCATTCCCACCAGACTTAAAATCGATTGAGCGCCGACCTGCATCATCAATGACTTCGTGATATGCTTCAACAATAAAGACATTATCCACCTGAATTGGCTCTCCTGTTTCCCGCTCCACTGTCTGTTCCCGGTCATTATATCGCCTATACGTTTCGCTTGATACATCGTATTCGAATTCGACAATTTCCATTGGCTTGGCAGAATAAACGATTTCCACATGATTTGCTGGTTCACCGGAGAGCTCCGTAATTTGATTGCGAGTTAAATATTCTAATGGTTTGCTATCGTCCGTTAACTTGTAGCCTTTACTCTCCGCTATTTTATCGATTCCATCAACAAGTAAATAGGAATTATGGGGCGCTTTGCGCGTAGTATCTCGTTTAAATAGTCTCCCATCATTATCATAGGTGGAACCATTTAGAAATTCAATTCCTTTGTTTACAATGAGCTCATTAATAAAATCCGCTGCACCATGGTACATATATAATGCGTCATAACCATTCGCTAATTCAACATAATACTCTCTTGCACTGCGCACTGGTCCAATAGTGTCTGGCATTTCACTTTGATAAAATGCGAGAAACCGTGTAATCATTCCCTCAGCAAGAATTTCAAAGACGATATCTGCTTGCGATAAACCTGTTTGTGGTCTAGCTGATTGGTGATTGTTCACCATTACGCCAACAATTCGCTGATTGACAGCTTCATCCGTACTTATTCCCGATAATGGATAGAGATTAGCTGAATCCTCTGGTAGTGGTGATTCAACCTGTTCTGTACTGTCTTGACCATTTTTACTATGATCCTTTTCTACATCGCTCTTCCCCTGTTTCTCTCCATTGTTACATGCAACTAATAAACAACAAAGAAGCAGGACAATGGCTAAGTATTTCCTCATACTCTCAACACCTCTTTAGTAAACTCGGTTGTCACAAATCATTGAGGTGATAACCATTATTATACTTATGCAGTGTGAAGCCTTTTAGCTTCTCATAAGTATAATTTCCTTTCCTATTATCCAGCTCACAGCGCCCGTGCTCCTAGCGAGACTTCCTTCATCTCATGACACGATAAAGAAGACTTGCCGATTGGTTACACATGAGGCTTAGTCGCACTTATACCCTTGTGGTGAAAGTCAACATCGATTCTGGTACCAAAGAAGGCCGACTAAAAGCAGGCTTCGCCAACGTCGTCGTACCCCTAAAGTGCAGGGACATGTTTCCTTTATCTCCTACGAAGGAATGTTCGACACGTCGAACCACCCCAAACTGCGGGGCGCAGTCCGTACACAGCTCAAACGGGCGCTTTCGCTTTTCCTATTATATGCTATCTCATCGTAGCTGGGAAGAGGACTTCTCCTTCCATCACATCGATAATACCTTGTTGAGTAATTCGAACATATGGCAAATGTGTTGCTGACAAAAAGAGCAGACTATAGATTGGATCATTATAATGATAGCCAAATTCCTTTAAAACGGTTTTCAGTTGCTTTTCTTGCTTGATAAGTTCATCCATAGATTTCTCTGACATCATCCCTGCAAGCGCCAGTGGTAATTCAACTAATATTTCATCATTATGGACGATAACAATTCCCCCGCCAATTGCTTTCAAACGTTCCCAAGCTAGCAGAATGTCCTGCTTACATTTTCCAATAAAAATAATATCTCCTGAGGCGGAAAAAGATGTCGCTAATGCACCTAATTTATTTGTAAACCCTTGGATAGTAGTATTTACACGCCATTTACCGTTCTTATCGATTAACAATAGAAAGGAATCTTTAATGGAATTTGATAGCGTATCAGCAGAAACATCCGCTTCAATCGTATATGGCTTTACAATCACATTATTTACCATCTCCAGCCCCATTGGCATTGAAAATTGCAAGTCATTTTCATATAGATCCCAATTGTAATTATTAGGGCCAATTCCGTACTTCTTCCAATTAATAATAGTTGGAAGTACTTGAGTCTTACCTTCTCTAACAATCCAATTCCCTTTAGCCAACACACTTTCAGGTAGTGGATTTTCCTTTGTATCCAGAATATTAATATGAGCGGTCCTTCCCGGTGCAATACTGCCAACCTGTTCATCCAGATTAACATGTCTTGCAGGATTATAGCTCGCCATGCTATATGCTTCTTCTATCGGAATCCCTTTGTCAATAGCAATTTCAATGCAGCGATTAATCAAGCCGTTTTCAATAAATTCTGGGGTAGGTCCATCAGTTGTAAAGGATAAGTTATCAAATGATGTTACATTCAATTCCAGCAATTGCTCAATTAACATTGGCAAATCAGGCCGAATAGAAGAATGACGTAATGCAACATGATAGCCAAGTTCTAAGCGTTTCAGCACGTCTTCCCCCGTCATCGATTCATGATCCGCAACCACTCCCAAAAGCTTCATTTTCGTTAATGTCTTCTCAGATGCACCTGGAAAATGTCCTTCAATTGGTTTTCTCCGTTTCGCCGTTTCTTGCATCCAGTACAATAATCGTTCATTCCCTGCTAGCAAACTAGGCCAACTGGTCAATTCTCCTCCTTGAACTACCGCTGGATGATCGATCCAAGCTAATACATTCTCTGTATTAAATAAAGCTTCTTCATCCTGCAGTGCAGTCTGTGAATCAAACCGCGCCCACCAATACATAGATGAAGGGATTTTTTTAAATTCATCAATCAAAGAAAACGCTTTCTTTTCATCTAATAAAAAATGCCACATTAGATTGTCATTAATCAATGTTGTTGTTCCAAATTTAGCAGCGTGACTTGCTAATTGCTCTGGATTGCTTAACTGAAATGGATGGGAATGTGGCTCAATATAGCCCGGAACAAGAAACTTCCCATTACAATCAACGACTTCAGCTGTTTCTATTTTCTGTGGAAGTACGTCACCAACATAAACAATGCGATCATTATAAATCCAGATATTTGCTTTTAACCATTGTTTTGTAAACATATTTAAGTATGTGCCATTTTTTAAAATAAGGGTAGGCTCCTCGATTCCGTCTACTACTTTCACATGATGCCGAAGCTCTCGATTTCTCCAATTATATTCATTTGCTGACATACAATCAACTCTCCAATATAATAATATAGATTAATCTTATCATAATTCTCCACTTTAGTGTTGTAAAGTTAATGTAGAAATAATAACGTTTTTTCAACATAAAGCAGCACTTTATTTAGCTTGAGATGGGTATTAGTTAGCAGATGATGTAAATTGTGAACTTAAGATATCAAATGCTACTGGGCCAGTCGCTCCGAAAATACACTCCGCTGGGAATGGTAAAAATCCATCGATATAGGAATTACGATCGCTCTAAAATCTCTATTCATCTTCGCAATGGGCAGAGTACTTCTCAAAAATAAAGGTAGGTTTTCTAACGTAACTGTTAACTCTACCGAAGCCTTTTTCGCCCTAAGTTGCGCAACTGTCTTATCCCGAAATTCACATCGCAACTAGACCGCAGTTTCTCTAAATTGCAGCAAACAAATAAGCTATGCGCTTTATAAAAAAACAACTTATAAGGGAAATTCGATCGCCCTTATAAGTCGTTTTCTTACGCTTTGCCAATATCTTTTCGGTAAAAGAAGTCACTCATGTCACTTGCCGATTCTAGCACATTGTAAACAGCACTTGATGCGCCTGCTAGCGTTGTATCCTTTGCACCTGCTAAGAGGACACGACCGCCATCCGAAACAAGTGCTTCTCCATCGCGTATTGTACCTGCATGCACAATGAATTCGTTATCCGGAGTATTAAATGAAGGGATTAATCTTGCTTTATTATATGCACCTGGATACCCATTTGATGCTAAGACAACCCCAACACAAGTTTGGTCCTCCCACGTTAATTGAGGATCTTTGCCTGCTAATACATCCAGGAAAACTTGGAGCAAATCATTTTTTAATAATGGAAGTACTACCTGTGTTTCTGGGTCACCGAATCTCGTATTAAATTCAATCACCTTTGGACCACCCTCGGTCATGATTAGCCCTGCGTAAAGGATTCCAGTGAAGGGACGTCCCTCCTCAATCATTCCATTAACAGTTTTTTGTAAAATATTTTCCATTGCAAAACTTAAATGTGCTGCCGTTACATCTGGGACTGGTGCAAATGCTCCCATCCCGCCTGTATTCGGGCCAGCATCATTATCAAATGCACGTTTATGGTCTCTTGCTGTTACCATAGGGTACACCTTGTTTTCATGAACAAAAGCCATTAACGAAAATTCTTTACCATCTAAGAACTCCTCAATTACAATTGTTGCACCTGCACTATCAAAGGCTTTTGACACGAGCATGTCATCAACTGCCTGAAAAGCATCCTCTTTCGTTTCAGCTACGACAACTCCTTTTCCTGCTGCAAGCCCGTCTGCCTTAATTACAATTGGTGCACCTTTTTCTTCAATATATACTTTTGCTTCTTCCACGTCAGTAAAAGTCTCATAGGCTGCTGTAGGAATCTCATATTTCTCCATAATCTCTTTAGCAAAGCGTTTGCTTCCTTCTAATAATGCAGCTTCCTTTGTTGGGGCAAAAACTGCTAATCCAGCTTCATGAAAACGATTAGCAATACCTGCATTAAGTGGAGCTTCTGGCCCAATAATTGTAAGATCAATTGCTGCTTCCTTAGCAAATCTAACCAAACCCTCGATGTCCATCTCATCAATGGCAATCATTTTTGCCTGAGCACTCATACCACCATTTCCTGGTGCTGCATATAGATTTTCAATTCGCTCACTTTCAGCAAGTTTCATGACAATGCTATGCTCACGCCCTCCACGTCCGACTACTAATACATTCATCAAGAATGCCTCCTTTAACTGGATTAATTGTTAAGAAAACTAGGGACAAGCCCCAGTTTTCTAATGTTTGAAATGACGCATTCCTGTATAAACCATTGTAATCCCATGTTCATTACAAACATCGATTGAGTCCTGATCGCGAATCGATCCACCTGGTTGGATAATTGCTGTTACACCAGCTTTGATTGCATTTTCCACTGTATCCGGCATTGGGAAGTATGCATCAGATGCCATGACAGATCCTTTTGCCTTATCGCCTGCTTGTTCAATCGCAATCATTGCTGAGCCGACACGATTCATTTGCCCTGCACCAACACCAATTGTTTGGTTATCCTTAGCAAGCACAATTGCATTAGACTTCACATGCTTCACTGCTTTCCATGCGAACAATAAATCTGCTATTTCTTGTTCAGTTGGTTCCCGTTTCGTCGCAACCTTTAAATCAGCTGCCGCTACTTTTCCATTATCACGACTTTGAATCAATACACCACCATCAACAGTTGTAAGCTTATGATTCGCTGCCTTTTCTTCGTTCATTTCCAATTCAAGTAAACGGATATTTTTCTTCTTTGAAAGAATCGCAAATGCTTCATCTGCAAAGCTTGGTGCAATCACGATTTCTAAGAAAATTTCACTTAGCTTCTCAGCTGTTGCTGCATCAACCTCACGATTCAGGGCAACAATTCCACCGAAGATTGACATAGAGTCCGCTTCGTATGCTTTTTGAAAGGCCTGATTGATTGTTTCTGCAACACCGATTCCACATGGGTTCATATGCTTAACTGCAACTGCAGCTGGGTTGTCGTATTCCAATAAAATTTCTACGGCTGCATTTGCATCCTGAATGTTGTTATACGATAATTCCTTACCATGTAGCTGTTTCGCTGTTGCTAAACTCATCGTTTTAACGATTGGATTTTTATAAAATGCTGCTTGCTGATGCGGGTTTTCTCCATAGCGTAAATCTTGTACCTTTTCATATGTAACGGTATAGGTTTCCGGGAATTCCTCATTCGTTTCAGTCATGAAATACTGTGCAATCATGGCATCATAGTATGCTGTATGACGGAATACCTTTCCTGCAAGCTGTTTACGTTTTTCAAAATCAAAGGTTTCTTCACGTAACCCTTCCAGGACGCTGGCATAATCAGTTGGATCAACGACAACAATCATATCCTCAAAGTTTTTCGCTGCTGCTCGAAGCATCGTCGGTCCACCAATATCTATATTCTCAATGATTTCTTCCTTCGATACACCTGCTTTTTCCAGCGTTTCTTTAAACGGATAGAGGTTAACGACAATAATATCAATTGGTTCGATATTATTTTCTTCCATTTGCTTGATATGCTCTTCATTTGCACGTTTAGCTAAAATTCCTCCATGGACAAGGGGATGTAAGGTTTTCACTCGACCATCCATAATTTCCGGGAATCCTGTAATATCTTCTACTAAGATTGGTTCGATTCCAGCATCTTTAATCGTTTGGAATGTACCGCCACCTGTTGAGATAATCTCATAGCCTAACTTATCAAGCCCTATAGCAAATTCTTGCAAATTATCCTTATTGGAAACACTAATTAACGCACGTTTCTTCATTATTTTTAGCCCTCACTTCGTTTGTAAAAGTTGATTAATTACGCTTGGATATAGTTGATGTTCTACTTCTTGAATTTTCTTTTTCAATGCCTCTTCTGTATCTTTACTGAAAACAGCTACTGATTCCTGGGCAATAATTGGACCCGTATCAATTCCTTCATCAATATAATGTACCGTTACACCTGTTTTATTGACCCCCGCTTGATACGCTTGCGCAATTGCATCCTTTCCAGGAAAATTCGGCAATAATGACGGATGAATGTTTACGATTTTCCCTGGAAATGCTTGTAATAATGTCGAACCAACAATTCGCATATAGCCCGCAAGGAAAATCCACGACACTTCTTTTTTTCTTAGTTCGGATATGATTTTCTCTTCATATGCTTGTTTTGATGCAAATTCTTTTGCATTAAAAACGAAAGTCGAAATCTGATGCTTCTTCGCTATTTCAATCACACCGGCATTTTGCTTGTCACAGATCAGCAGAACAATTTCACAAGCTAAATCTCTCGCTTCTATTATTGCCTGGAAATTGCTCCCTGCACCAGATGCAAATACCGCTGCTTTTAGCTTGCTCATGATGTGAAATGCACCCCTTCATTCGCGACTACCTTTCCAATTACGGTTGCTGTTTCCCCTTTTTCTTCAAGGATAGCGATTGTGCTATCAACATCATCTTCTGTCACAACTAGTGCCATACCAATCCCCATATTAAATACGCCGTACATTTCTTTCTCTGGTATGGATCCCTTTTCTTGTAAGAACTGGAAAATTCCCGGAATATCCCAGCTATCTTCTTCAATCTCTACCCCTAATCCCGCAGGCATCATACGTGGGAAGTTTTCATAAAAACCTCCACCAGTAATATGTGAAATTCCTTTTATTTCTGTCTTTTCTAGTACTGCCGCTATAGGCTTCGCATAAATTTTCGTTGGTGTGAGTAATGTCTCGCCAAGTGGCTGTGATAATCCTTCATAGGTTTTACTCAAATCAAGTTGATCGGTAATTTTCCGTACGAGCGAATAGCCATTCGAATGAATACCACTTGATGATAGACCAATTATGACATCACCTGCTTGAATCGATTCCCCTGTAATCAGCTTTGATTTTTCTGCAATTCCAACAACAAATCCTGCGAGATCATATTCATCATCCTGATACATCCCTGGCATTTCTGCAGTTTCTCCGCCAACTAATGCTGCACCTGCATCAACACATCCAGCGGCAACACCTGCAACGATTTGTTCAATTTGCGCCGGCTCATTCTTTCCACAAGCAATATAGTCGAGGAAAAATAGTGGCTGGGCACCTTGGGCAACAATATCATTCGCACACATTGCAACTAAATCGATACCAACTGAATCATGCTTATCTAATTGAAAAGCAAGCTTCAGTTTTGTTCCCACGCCATCTGTACCAGAAACCATTACAGGTTCTTTAAAATTTAAGTTTGTTAAATCAAACAGACCAGCAAATGAACCAATACCGCCTAATACTTCTGGGCGAGTCGTTTTTGCAATATGCTTCTTCATCCGTTCAACAGCTTCATAACCCTTTTCTACATCTACCCCGGCATTCTTATATACATCTGACATGATACGATGACACATCCTCTTCTATTGATATTGCTATTGTGGTTTAATTGGGTGGGTTTGTGGGTGGAGCACAGTCATCCAAAATTTCCCCTCACCTTAATACGTTGTAAATTTACTATCTAATTTCTTTTCTTCCGTAACAGGATATTTCCCTGTCATACACGCCATACAAACACCTTGATTAATCGTTTTATCTTTCACAATAGCCTCTTCAAGACCTGTATCAGATAAATATGCGAGACTATCTGCACCAATAATTTCTGCTATTTCATCTTCCGTATTATTTGCTGCAATCAATTCTTCTCGAGTTGACATGTCAATCCCGTAATGGCATGGATGCTGTATCGCCGGAGAGGCAATGCGAACATGCACCTCTTTTGCCCCTGCATCCTTCAGCATCTGAACAATTCGTTTACTTGTCGTTCCTCGTACGATTGAATCATCGATCATAATGATTCGCTTACCTTCGACAATTCCACGAACAGGTGCTAGCTTCATTCGTACCCCTTGTTCACGTAACTCCTGTGATGGTTGGATGAATGTCCGACCGACATATCGATTTTTAATTATCCCCATTTCATAAGGTAGGCCACTTTGTTCTGCATAACCAATTGCAGCTGAGATACTGGAATCCGGTACACCGATTACGATGTCTGCATCTGCTGGAGCTTCCTTGGCTAACTCCTTGCCCATGCGCTTCCGTGATGCATGAACATTCACATAATTTACGTCGCTATCTGGCCGGGATAAATAGACATACTCCATCGCACACATTTTCCGTGGCTCGCGAATGGAAAATCTTGTGGATTTTATTCCCTCATCACTAATCGTAACGAGTTCCCCTGGCATAACTTCTCTTTCGAACGTTGCACCGATTTGGTCAAATGCACAGGTTTCTGATGCTACAACATAGGAATCTCCTAATCTGCCAATCGACAGTGCACGAATCCCAGAGGAATCAAGGGCTGCATACATTTTATCTTCCTTAATAATCAAATATGCATAGGCACCGACAAATTGCTGTAATGCTCTTGCAATTGTTTCCTCATTGACTTCATGCCCATTCCTTCTAATTAAATGTGCAAGCAGTTCCGTATCTGATGAGGTTTGCAGGATACTGCCCTCGTCTTCAAGCTCTCCTCGGAGCTTTTGTCCGTTCATGATGTTCCCATCTAATGCTAAAGCCATACTTCCCGTTTGCGACCGGAATAATAATGGTTGGACATTATCAATTCCCTTTGTCCCATTGGTGGAATAACGGACATGACCAATTGCAGCATTTCCTAAGAGTTCAGGGAAATTCGCACGCGAGAAAACATCATTGACTAATCCTGTATCCTTATGAAGTTCTAATTTCTCCCCATTACTAACAACGATTCCAGCTCCCTCTTGTCCACGATGCTGGAGGGAATGTAATCCATAGTACGTTAGCTCGGCTGCCTTTTCATGCCCCCAAATTCCAAACATAATGCATTCCTCTTTTTCCCCAGATTTACAGGCCAATCGCTCCCAGGACCTTTCAAGACCTTGGAGCGATTGTACTAATAGCCTGCTTAGTTAATTGCCGCTACTAAATTCGGAATCGCTTCATTCCATAATTTATAAAGATTCTCTACGTTATCCTCAATAACTGTTTTCTCGTTTACATTAACTGTTAAGTTTCCATCGCCAGTAACAACACCAATTTGATTTGCATCACTAATTAAGCTTTCAAATTGTGCTTTATTCTCTTCTTTAATCGTTACTAAAAATCTGGATTGTGATTCACTAAATAGAGCAACAGTAGCATCACCTGTAAGGTTTACTTGAACACCTAGATTTTGGTCTTTAAATGTACTCTCAGCTAGTGCTACCGCTAATCCACCTTCAGATAGATCATGGGCAGACTGTACGATTCCCTGCTTAATTGCATTGCTTAGCAGTTGTTGACGATTCGCTTCAACTTGCAGATCGATTACTGGAGCTTTTCCAGCATAGTTTCCTTCAACAACATTTTGCAATTCACTTCCACCAAATTCAGGAAGCGTCTCACCAATTAAGTAAACAAGATCACCATCTTGTTGGAAATGGTTCGCTGTTACATGTTCTGTATTTTCAACTAGTCCGACCATGCCGATGATTGGCGTAGGTAAGATTGCTTCACCTTTTGATTGATTATATAGGGAAACATTTCCACTAATAACAGGTGTTTCTAATGCTAAACAAGCTTCACTGATACCGTCGATGCTCTTCTCCATTTGCCAAAACACTTCTGGATTTGTTGGATTTCCATAGTTCAAGCCATCAGTAATCGCTAATGGCTTTGCACCAGAGCAGACTAAATTACGAGCCGCTTCAGCAACTGCAATCTTCCCACCAACCTCAGGGTCTAAGTAAATGTAACGTGAATTACAATCCGTCGTCATAGCAATTGCTTTATCTGTACCTTCAATTCCCACAATTGCTGCATCAGATCCTGGTCCTGCAATCGTATTTCCTTGCGCTTCAGAATCATATTGCTTGTATGCCCATTCCTTATTTGCAATCGTTGGCTGCTGTAATAAATTGTGAAGCATTACTTGATGGTCGTCCACTTGTGGCACGATATTCTCAATTGCTTGGAACTCCTTGTAATATGCAGCTTCTTGTGATGGCATATGGTATACAGGCGCATCGTCCGTTAATGCAGTTACAGGGATGTCTACTACTAGCTCACCATGCTGTTTAATACGGAATGCCTTTTCCTCGATTACTTCACCCACAACCGCTGCATCGACATCATGCTTCGCAAAAATATCTAAGATTTCCTGTTCTTGCCCTTTTTTAACGACAAGCAACATCCGCTCCTGTGATTCGGAAAGCATGATTTCATATGCATTCATTCCTGCTTCGCGCTGTGGCACAAGGTCAAGATCCATTTCAATTCCTGTTCCCGCTTTCGCTGCCATTTCACTTGCAGATGATGTTAATCCAGCAGCTCCCATGTCTTGAATTCCTACTAATGCATCAGAATGAATAACATCTAAACACGCTGCAATTAACTTCTTACCGATATGTGGATCACCAATTGCTACTGCAGAGGAGTTTTCCTCCTGTCCGCCATCGACAACATCAGAAGAAAAAGTTGCCCCGTGAATACCATCTTTTCCTGTATCTCCACCAGCATAGATAACCGTGTTTCCAACACCTGCAGCAATTCCTTTTTGCACGTCATCATGATTAACAAGTCCAACAATCATTGCATTTACAAGTGGATTTTCTTCATATTGTGCATCGAACTGAACTTCACCACCAACCGTCGGAACTTCGATTACATTTCCATAACTAGCAATCCCGCGAACAACCTCTGAGAATAACATTTTTGTATGGTCATTATCTAAATTGCCAAAACGTAATGAATTCAGTGCAGCAATCGGCTTCGCGCCCATGGAGAATACGTCACGAACGATTCCGCCAACACCTGTTGCAGCACCTTCAAATGGTTCTACTGCAGATGGACTATTATGACTTTCAATTTTGAAAACAACTGCTTGATTATCACCGATATCGACAACACCAGCACCTTCACCAGGTCCTTGCAATACATGCTCACCTTTAGTAGGGAACTTCCTAAGTAATGGTTTCGAGGTTTTATAGCTGCAATGCTCAGACCACATAACGGAGAATATTCCTGTTTCCGTATAGTTCGGTTGGCGTTTTAATGCATCCTTTGCCATCTCATATTCTTGGTCTGTCAATCCCATTTCTCTATAAATCTTCTCGTTTTCAATTTGCTCTGGATTAATTTTATGTTGTGACATCTATGGTTCCCTCCAAAAATTGAATGATTATTTTCATGAAATTTTTAATTACGATAGGCTTGCTTCGAATTGCTGTACTTTCGTATCTAATACTTCTTTTGTATTGCCAATAAACGTGACATGCCCCATCTTTCGCTTCGTTTTCGCTTCGTCTTTTCCATAAAGATGAATGAAACCTTCTTTCACTTCGGGCATTGTATTTAGGACTGCTTCCATCGCGTCACCTAAAATATTAATCATGACGGAAGGCTGAAGCAGCTCAATTGCTGGCAGCTGTAGCCCACAGATTGCTCGGATATGCTGTGTAAATTGTGAAACGTTGCATGCCTCAATCGTGTAATGACCTGAATTATGCGGACGCGGTGCCATTTCATTCAAATAAATCTCATTATCCTTAACAAACATTTCAATTGCGAACGTTCCAACAATATTCATCTTATCTGCCAGGATCGTTGCTGCTTCATATGCTTGTGTGCCAATTGTCTCGCTAATGTTTGCCGGCACCGTCGTTTTATATAAAATATGATCACGATGTTCATTTTCCGCAATTGGGAAAAATTCAATTTGACTTGCTGCTGTTCTTGTAAATATGACGGAAATCTCTTGATCAAATTTTATCCATTGTTCGATAATGCAGTGCTTGTTTTTCTCTGCAAAATCGACTGCTTGCGGTATATCATCTTTTGAATTCAGTTTTATTTGGCCTTTCCCATCGTAACCGCCACGACAGGTCTTGATTACTGCAGGGAAATTAATGTTCTCTAATGCTGTTTTACATTCTTCTCCGCTCTTTACAACCCGAAATGACGGAATTGGCAACCCTGCATCTTTCATTAACTGTTTTTCTTTTTCCCTGTTCTGTGTAATCTCTAGTGCTAATGATCCTTGTGGTAATTTACCCTCTGCTTCTATAAATCTCGCAGCTTCTAAATCAACATTTTCAAATTCATATGTCACAACATCACTGATTGCCGTTAATTCTTTAATTGCATTCATATCATCGTACGCCGCAACAATTTGCTTATCTGCAACCTGGGCAGTCGGACAATTTTGTGTTGGATCTAGCACTGCAATCTTATATCCCATATATCTAGCGGCAATTGCCATCATTCTGCCAAGCTGTCCACCGCCAATGATACCAATCGTTTGTGGTGGAAGTATCACATTATTTTCCAGCAAGTTCGTCCCTCATTTCTGTCACTTTTTCCTGCATTGTTTTCCGGTAGTTTACTAGTTTTTCTGCAACAGATTCATCAAAAGCACCAATCATTTGCGCTGCTAGTATTCCAGCATTGGTAGCCCCCGCCTTGCCAATCGCAACTGTCGCAGTCGGTACACCACCAGGCATTTGCACAATTGATAATAAAGAATCCAATCCATTCAAAGCCTTTGATTGTACTGGCACGCCAACTACTGGCAGTGTTGATTGCGATGCAACCATTCCAGGTAAATGTGCAGCACCACCCGCTCCCGCAATAATAACCTTTAAGCCACGATCTCGAGCAGATTTCGCATATGCAAACATTTCATCCGGTGTGCGATGTGCGGAAATGACATCTTTTTCATAAGCAATGTTTAATTCCTCTAGTACATCACAAGTATGCTGCATCGTGTCCCAGTCCGAGATACTTCCCATTATTACGCCAACCTGTGCCATGAAATCCCTCTTTCTGTTATTGAAAATTTTAGATAACTTTTACTGCAGTAATCCTACGGTGCAGTTGAATGCTGAATGCCCCCGGTAAAAAGAAAAAAGTTCATTCCTCTTCCTCATATGAGAAGATGAATAAACTTCATTGCTAAAACAGATCATTGTACTACACAATGACTCATCTTCCCCATAGTCTAGCATTTACGGTGCTAGGTAGAGACTTCTAAGCCATATCCTTAGTAAATATATGAGGTGTTTTCCGTATTCTTTTGTCATGCATAGCATAACAAATTCAATGTAGCACTGTCAATAAAAATCGAACGATTTATTATTAATCTTGTTTAACGTTCGGTTTTTGGTTAAACCACCTTTGGTTGGCTGCCCTAATTTTTGCAACGAATGTATTGAACGAGCCTTGTTATACCTTCATTTTCTGCAATTCAATTTTATTTATTTTCCCAATAGGTGTCTTTGGCAGTTCCGCAATAATGAAAAATTTCTTTGGTACCTTATACCGAGTTAACTTTTGGTTACAATAGGCTTCCAGCTCTGCTTCTGTCATTGGATCCTTTAAAACTACAAATGCAGTAACAACCTCTCCCCATTTTTCGTCTGGCAAACCAGTAACAGCCGCTTCATCAATATTAGAATGGGCTTCGAGCCACTGTTCTATTTCTAACGGATAAACATTCTCCCCACCAGTTATAATCATATCCTTCTTTCTGCCAACAATATATACATAGCCATCTTGATCTTTCCTAGCAAGATCCCCAGTATGAATCCAGCCATTTGCTATCGTTTTTTTCGTCTCTTCATGTTTGTTCCAATAATACTCAAAAGCATGGTTTCCACGAATTAATAATTCTCCGACCTCATTCGTTCTCACTTCTTTTCCGTTCTCATTAATTATTTGAATATCATTAAATAACATTGGTTTCCCGACCGATCCTAACTTAGTGCCTACGTCGCTAGGATCAATATAGAAATTATTTGGCCCCGCCTCTGTTAAACCATACCCTTCTTTAAATTTTAATCCTTTCTTGGCAAATTCCTTATAGATTTTAAGCGGGCAAGGCGCCCCACCTGAGACGAACACTTTCATGTCAGGAAAAGTTGATTGTTTAAATGCATTCGTTTGAATCATCATGTGGTACATTGTAGGAACAAATAATACGACCGTACATTTATATTTCACGAGATCTCGGGTAGCCTTTTCCGCATGAAATTCAGAAGCAATAACAACCGTTCCACCTACAAGCAAGAGCGGTAGGGTGTAAACATTTAATCCTCCAGTATGAGACATTGGCAGGCAGGTAATCGTTATATCATCACTGCTTAACTCCCAGCTTATAATGGTATTTAAGGCATTCCATAATATCGACCGATGAGATAAAATAACCCCTTTTGGTTTCCCAGTCGTTCCACCTGTATATATCATCACTAGTGGATCTTCTTCATTTAGAATGGTATTTACTGAAATTTGCTTCACTTGTAAATGATTTATATATTGATTGTGACTTATGTTAATTAAACTAGCATTGGTAGATAGGTTGTTTATTTTTTCCATAAATGATGGGGCAACTCCGATTATCTTCGGTTCAGCATCTTGAATTAAATATTTTAGTTCTTCTTCAGATAATCTCCAATTTAACGGGACAAAGATAGCGCCAATCTTCATTGCAGCAAAAAAGAAATCAAAATAGCTAATATGGTTCGGGGCAAGGACCGCGACTCGATCCCCTTTTTGCACATCATGCATTTGGAAATAATTCCCCATTTTAGTTACCCGATGCTGCAGTTGTTCATATGTCCATGACTCATTTGTATCTGAATCGATAACCGCGATTGCATTTGGTGTTAGCTTCACTCGGTTCTCAAACCAATTGATATTATAGTGCATGTAACCTCTCCTCCTTAAACCCAATAATAATCATGTATTAAAAGTATAGATTGGAAGAGTTACAGGGTGGTTACATGTGATTGAGAGAGGAAATAGTATGCTTAGAAACAGAATCAGAGCAGAGAAATTACAGCGCGCCATTGTATCCTGGAATTAAGTTTTAATCAATTTATTACTAGTAAACTTGATAAATGGACAATAAAAAATGAGCGTGTTGGATGGATCAAAACACGCTCTTTATATTCAAAATTAATCAAGCACAAGAACAACAATCAAAATTAGTTCAACATGTATATTCAAGGAATCACTCACTTAACGTTACTTTTCGTTTCAAGTAGGTTGCCGTCATCATTTTTATCCTTATTATTCTCGATAACATTTTTTATAGTTTTAATAATCATTAAAACTAATAAGAGTATCCCTACATACCCGTTAACTACATAAACAATATTTACAAGTCTATCAAATGGAATATATAATCCAACTACTGTTCCTATAATTGCAAGTATTATCGTAACATGCTTAAACCTACTACTCTTTTCATCAGCAATTTTGGATGATACTGTCCAAAGCAGTGGTACAGCTGTAGAGAATATTGCTGCCATTACGGTCAACGAAAATATTACTGCTATACTAGGATGTATATTACCTGCTAAAATTAATGAAGGCACTAAAGATCCTTCGACTTGCTGAATATTCGCCATAAGCCCTAAAGCTATCACGATAATACCTAATGAAAAACCAAACGCTCCAATAATTGCACCAAGAGATGCTGTTTTATGGTTTACTGCTGTTGCTCCCATCGTAGACAAAAATGCAGCTAACCATAACATACAAAACCCTACATAAGAACCAGCTGCAAATAGCCAATTACTCGATGCGCTTAACAAATCTAAATCAGGTATAATCTGACTAGCTGTACTTAAACCTGAAGGATTCATAATTATAGCTGAAATTCCCAATATTATTGCCATAATACATATTACCGGCCCAATTTTACCGATTACATCAACAATTCTGTTTAGCCCTAATATTACCGTAATCCCTGCGAGTATGGCTAAACCTATACCACCGATTGAAGCAGGGATATCAAATTGCTGTCTTACAGTGGCTCCCGCTCCTCCAATCATGACAATAAAGGACATATAAATAAACAGTATGGAAAAGTAATCAAAAAATTTCCCTATCGCCTTTCCGCAATAATAAGTGTAAATGTCATTAGGTTTCGGAAATCTATGCTTATACCCTGTTACTATGAAGCTAGTTCCAACATACATAAAGAGGAGGAAAACTACGATTGCTCCGGCAATACCCTTATATCCATATGCTACAAAGTACTGCATAATTTCCTGCCCCGTTGCAAAACCTGAGCCGATTAAAAATGCTATAAAAGCCCCGCTAAAAGCAATAACTTGTTTAACATTTACATTACTACTATGCATATGCCCATCCCACTTTCTTTTTATAGTAATAAACAAACCACAAAATGAATCATTTGTTAATATTTATACACATAATTATTTTGACTGATGGGAGAGTATATGTTTATAAATTGGCTGTTCAAACTATGCAGATTTAAATCTTTTGCAAAGAGCTAAATATTGTAAGCGTTTACAATTAAATTATATAATATTTTCTTACCCGTGTGAAATTGCTAATAGTGATGGAACCTATCAGTAAATGTATTTCATTAATCAAAAAAAATATCCAAACTTTTAAAAACAAGCAGGATATTTGATATATCTGGAGTATATAAGTATTTTCTTAGACTTCAAACATGTCGGTACCTTAACAAATAATTAACCTTCCTGCTTCTTTAGCTGTTGTATTAATATACCAATTTTAAACGACTCTATAATAATTTAATGTTAAATAACAGTCCATTTCACTTACATCATAATTCCACCATCAACATGTAATGCATGACCATTTACATAATCTGATTCGGCAGATGCTAAGAATAAATAAGCATTCGCGATGTCTTCCGGTCTTCCCAGACGCTGCATTGGTATTTGTTCCTTCATTTTTTCAATTACTTTATCTGGAACTGCTTCAACCATGCTAGTTTCTGTGAAGCCTGGTACAACTGCATTTACATTAATTCCTTTTCTCGCAAGCTCTTTTGCCCATGTTTTTGTCATACCAATAATAGCTGCTTTTGCCGCGGCGTAATTCGTTTGCCCAACATTTCCATACACACCAGAAACGGATGATGTGCTAATTATTTTCCCTTTCCCTTGTGCTATCATGGTTGGGAGGACTGCCTGTGTGCAATGAAATACACCAGTTAAGTTCACGTCAATCACTTGCTTGAATTGCAATTCAGTCATTTTTGAAAGCATTGCATCACGTGTTATTCCTGCATTATTTACTAAAATATCAATTTTTCCGTATCCACGAACGACACGATCTACCAATTGATCGACACTGGCTCGCTCTGCGACATTTACTTGGATAAAATGACATGTAAGATCTTTTGCTAAAAGCTCTTTTTCACTAGCCAATCCTTTTTCCTCGTTGAAATCAGCAATAACAACCATTGCACCTTCTCTGGCAAATGTACTTGCTGCCTCAAGCCCTATCCCATTTGCTGCACCTGTTATAATTGCTACTTTATCTTGCAATCGTTTCATCTCTAAGTCCCCTTTTATCAATTTTCCACTTCTGTTAGCATAGACTAAGCAAATCCTTAAACGAAAGTTTTGCCCTCGTCATTCCTATCTAACGAACTTCCTGTTTACTAAGGAATCTCTCCATCACACCTAATAGTTGGTCAAGGTCATCAATCTGTGGTGAATGACCGCATCCCTTTAATTCATGATGGATTGCTCTATCCCCAAAGTCGGCAATTAATTCTTCTGTCATTTGCCTTGTCACGACCATATCGTTTTCTCCCCAGGCTATCAGTACTGGTATTTGAATATCTTTAATTTTATCCTCGCCATCAACCAGGCCATTGTGAACGGCACTCAAATTAAAAATATTTAACGCGTGATAGCATTCTGCTAGATTTCGCTGTGTTGTCATGTCTTCCAAATAGGTTTGGTATTTTTCTGGAGCTGGTTTATTATCAACGTAAATAACCATATCCCACATTTGCCTTAAAAAGTCATAATTTAATGTATCATAAGCAGTTTGAACAATCTTCGTCTTATCATCTTCTTTAACCGCCTCAAACGTCTGATATCGATTCGCCACGTCAGGCAAGCCGTCTTCCCCTAATGGATAACATCCATATCCCCTAGAAGAACCAGATGCAAGTAAAAACAAACGATTGCAATATCCTGGGTAATCTGCACAAAATTGCTGACAGACGGTTCCGCCAAGTGACCAGCCAACTAATGCAAAATCTTGTAAATGAAGTGCATCAACAAATAGCTGCAAGTCTTTTGCAAAATCCTTAATCGCTAAAATTGGTCTTCTATAGCTTGACCCCCCAAAACCGCGTAAATCAATTGCATATACTTTGTATTCTGGTGCAAGATTTTCAATTACAACATCCCAGTGAACAGACGATGTCATATTGCCATGAACTAAGAGAACAACATCCTCGCCCCCTTCTCGTTCACGATAGGCAAGCTCTTCTCCATTTGTTAGTAAGATTTTCTTCAATTCAACAATTGCCATTTTACATAGCCTCCTTATTTTTCCCCCACCTAATCACATTCGCTCCCCATGCATAGCCGATTCCAGCAGAAACGAGTACAACGATCGCACCATCCTGCAATTTCCCTTGTTGCTCTGCTAATTCAAGCGAAAGAATTTGATCAATTTGCCCAATATGACCATAATCTTCTAAATAGATTGATTTATCATGGGCAACGCCTAGCTGGTCCAAAACGTAATGATGTGCAGAACGCTTCATATGTAGCAGAGCAACATAGTCAATATCCTTTTTCGAATAGCCGCTTTTCGCTAATGCCTTTTCAATACAAATAATAAAATTTCTCATCGATTTTTCTTCTAATCTTTGCTTCATTCCTTGTGGATCTATTACATCTAGCTGATAGAGTCCAGCTGCCAACGTATCCTTTGTAATTGGACTTTTCGTACCACCTGTTGGAATGACAACATCTTCAGAAAAAGATCCATCTGTCATCAGATGCGTTCCGAGCAGCTGATTTTGCCCATATCCCTTTTGTAGAATAATTGCTCCTCCACCGGCTCCAAGATTGAACATGAAACGCGTTTTAGGATTTTGATAATTGATAAAATCAACATTGCGATAACCACCAGCTAGCAGCACTGTATTGATTTCATCGTCGGCTGTCATCATATCTTTTGCAAGTTTCAAAGCCATAATAGTCGTGCCACAGCGCAGAGCCGTATCAAAAGCCCAAGAATTCTCCGCACCAATTTCGTATTGTAATTTAATTCCCGCAGTCCAAAGCGGGTACTCCTTATGTTCTTCACCAATATAAATCACGAGGTCAATTTCTTTCGGATCAATTCCTGCTTTATCAATGGCTTTTTTTGCAGCATGAATCCCCATTAATGCCGTATGATCCTTTTCATCTGGCAATGTTTTCTCCTTTATTCCCATTTTTTCTTCGACCACATGCAAGGGAAGACCCGCAGCCAAAGCCAATTCATTGGAAGACATCCGTTTTTCAGGCAGATAAATTCCTGTACTAACCATTCCGATAGATTTCATCCTTATCCCTGCCTTCCTCTAGTTTTCCACGGTGATTTTGTTGCTTTTTCTTTTGGAAGTTCTGTCTGTTGAAGAACTTCTTTTGGATTGTACCAACAATACCGAGTGGGAAAAAGATAACGACGAGAATATAGACAATCCCATATAAAATAATCCAACGCTCGAAGATCCAGTGAACATCTGCCAAACTAGATAACCAATGATGGGCGAATTCTACTAATCCTGCACCAATGATTGGTCCAATTAAAGTTCCAACTCCACCGATAATGGTCATTAAAAGTACGTCAATCGTCATATCGGTAGCAAAAACGCTCGTATTTACAAAACGAAGGGAAATCGAATAGAGTACTCCAGCAAAACTAGCAACCACCCCTGCAACAACACTAGCAATTACCTTATAATGAACAATCTTATAGCCCAATGATTCCGTTCGTTTTTCATTCTCTCGTATCGCCATTAACACCCGTCCAAACGGGGATTTCGTCAAGCGCCTAAGTCCAAAGAAAATCAGCACGAGCGACAGAAGGCAAAGCATGTAGAAATTCTGTGAATCACGGAGTATTTCTGGCAGCTTGAAGGTAAATCCATCATTACCACCAGTTAAAGATCGCCACTTCTCGGCTCCAACCAAGAATAAACCCGCAAGTGCTAAGGTGAGCATCGCATAGAAATGACTTTTTAATCTTAGTGTCAACACCCCAACAATTAAGCTTACAATTGCGGCCAAGACGATGGCGATAATAATCGCCAAAATAAACGATAGAACCGTCGAATCAAACTGGTTCATTACAATTGCAGTGGAATAGGCTCCAATCCCAAAGAACATGACATGCCCGAAGGAAATAATTCCCGTATAACCTAATAAAATGTCATAACTCATTGCGAAAATCGCAAAAATGAAAAACTGAATGATGATAAATTGCATACTTCTGCCTGTTACGATAAACGGAACAATTACTAACAACAAACTGAAGATAAGATAGATCCATGTACTTTTTTCAACTTTTGCCAGGTTCATATTTTTCACCCCTTTGCCTTAAACAGGCCCTGTGGTCTAAAGATGAGTACAACTGTCATTAATAGCATATTGACTGCAAGTGAAAGTGCTGGGACATAATATGCCATGAATGCTTGCGCTATACCTACTAAGATAGCTGCAAATAATGATCCAGAAAAGCTCCCCATACCGCCGATTACTACTACTATAAAGGCTAAAATTGAAAATTCCAGCCCCATTTCCGCATAGATCACACCAGAATATGGTGCATGAAGCATCCCACTAAGGGCGGCCATAGCGGAACCAACCATGAAAACCAGCATGAAAACAAGGCGGATATTAATCCCAAGCGATTGGACCATTTCTTTATTCATTACACCTGCACGAACAATCAATCCGATCCGA